>CABKMZ010000047.1 GCA_902373545.1 uncultured Actinomyces sp.
GCCGAATACCTCCTCGACACGCTCGCCTACGCATGGAACACCGGAGACACACAACTCTTTGAGAACGTGTCGGACCCTAATGACAGCTTTCGAAACAAGTTTATATCTGACATAAATTCCATGTACTCCGACGGCTGGACATACGATAGTCGAATAAGTGTTAATCATGTTCTGCGCGTCGAGCCGCAACGTCCTAATGGCAATGATGTGCCGCCCAATTCAGTGCTCGTCGTCCTTCTCACCGCGACATCAGATGGCACGAGTTGCAAAGGCCAGAGAGTTATTTCTTCTACAGGGGAACAATCACTAGTATTTGCGCTTCTGATGACATGGCAAGATGGTAGGTGGATTGCCATCCAAGGAGGTTCGAAGAATCCTGATGTTCGTCAATAACCCTGAACGACTCGCCGCTTCACTGCTGACCAGCACGGTTCTGACGATGACACTGCTGTCGTCAGGTGTGAATGCGGCCGACGAGCCCTTTGATTTTTCACTTTTTGAGGCCGAAGCTAGCGGAACGAGTGTCGCAGTAGCGGCGGTGTCAATGGGTATGGGCCTGTCCCACCTGGTCATCAACAACACCGACACCTGGGAAGAAAAACAAGGCCACTAACCCGCCCAGTACGCCTGGGCACGACGCCCGAGAAGGCGGGCTTCACGTCCGCGAGCGAGGGGTAACGGAGCGCCTATTCGCACCGCTGCACGTATCGCGTCAGGATGACTGTCATTCCCCTTCAGAGGAAACGCATTGCATCATCGCGTCGAGGGGCTGCTCGTCCGACCGCGCCGTGAGGCCTACGCCCGGGCCGTTCCCCACTAGGGGACGGCCCGGGAGCGGGGACGGGAGCTTGGTCAGGTCGTAGCCACGCTCAGCCTCATCAGCCCACGCCTGAATCTGCTCATCGCTGACAGGATTATCGCGAATGAGACGATCATTCATGTGACGCCTCAGCAAGCTTCGCGCGGCGAGAACGATCAAGGCGGAGGGTGAACGGCTTCGCACCAACACCGACGCTAATCGGGCGGTCGGCCGCAGACGAACCGAGATGCCTCCCATCGTAAGGAACACCGTTCTCAGCCTCGTTCCCCCAACGCTCCAGATCCTCATCGGTGAACGTCGCACCATCAGCTGACGTATACGTCGCCATCGTTACCTCCTTAAACCAACCTCTGCGAGCACCGCTCGCGTTACCAGCGAAGCCACCCATTCGCACACATATCAGTGTATGCACGAAATTACGAACGTAGGAACGGAATATGAGCGGCGAGGGCTGCTTCTGCGTTTGTTTCACGGCAAATCCGCGTGAAACAGGGGGCCGCGCACCGAACAGGTGCGCGGCCCCCACATTCAGCCGGAATCCGCCCCGATCATGTGGGCCGATTCGGAGCGGCAGGCGACTACGGCATCAGCCTCCCCTCGTCGTCGAACACGTAGCGCGTGCCGTCGATCCAGCGCGCCCCGGTCACCATCGCCCCGGAGGAGGAGAGGTAGAACCAGGATCCGCCGTCCTTCAGCCAGCCGGTCACCATTGCGCCACCGTCAGGCGAGAGGTAGTACCAGCTCGAGCCCACGCGCTGCCAGCCGGTGGCCAGGGACCCCGAGGAGGTCAGGTAATACCACGATGATCCGTCGCGCACCCAGCCGGTACGCATCGCGCCCGAGGACGACAGGTAGTACCAGGCGCCCTGCACCTTCATCCAGCCGCTCGCCATCGCTCCGCTGATGGGATCCAGGTAGTACCACGTGCCGTGTACGCGAACCCAGCCGGAGGCCTGTCCGCCCGAGGGCCCATAGTAGTACCACTCGCCGTCCTCATGCACCCATCCGGTCACCATGTACCCGCGTGCGTTGAAGCGGTAAATCGCTCCGTCGATGCGCAGCTGCGTCGAGGTCGGGTAGGTCCCGTCCTCGTAACGCCACCACCAGCCGAAGGTGCCGGACACCCAGCGCCCAGCCCGGGCCTCGTCGGGTCCGACGTGATCGGGGCTGACCGTGAAGGGAACGCGCGCTGTCACGTCGTCGTCGGCCCGCGGATCAGCGTTACGCCCGGAGGCCTCGACAGTCACGGTCGCAGCCCCCGCGAAGCGTCCCACGCCCTGCGGATGCGACACATCTACGCCGTCAGCCTGGAGGGTCACCGAGTTACCCTCGAAGGCTCCATTGCCCACGCCGGTCGCGACTTCGCGCTCACCGACGAGGAGTCGCGCGGAAGTCACCGGACCGGTCACCGTCACGCGAACGGACACGCGCCCTGCGAGGGTCTCCCCCGCCAGCGGCTTCCACGCGACCCCGTCCGTCGAGTACTCAACCGTGCCAATCACCGGCGCAGGCTGGTCCTTGAGCACGGCATCCAGTGCGTTGGGCAGGCCCGCGCCACGGTACTCGCGGCCCTCCACGGGCGCGGCCAGGCGGTCCCAATTCGCGGACGCACCCGCCTGTTTCTTCGCCAACGCGATGATCTCCGAGGATTTCATCTCCGGATGCACCTGGCGCAGCGTCGCGATCACGGCCGCCGCCAGGGGCGACGCCTGCGACGTGCCATACAGGTTCCCGTAGGCCTTGCCGTACCAACTCGTTAGCGGCGCGTAGATCTTCGCGCCGGGCGCCGCAAAGTCGATGCTGGTCGCGCCCCAGTTCGACCAGGACGTCGGCTCCAGCACGCCGGTCGCGGGGTCCGCGCCGTCGGGCAGCTGCAGAGCCGACACCGCGAGGGTGCCGCGCATCATCGACGGCAGGTAGACGCCGCCCGTCACGTCGCGCTCGAAAGCGCCCCACGTGTCGCCCGGCGACGAGTCGTCGGTGGCCGGCGGGTTGTCCAGGTCCGTCGTCCAGTTGCCGGCGGCCACCACGTTGATGACGTCCTTCGACGTCGCGTAGTCCGCGGCGCGCTGGACAGCCTCCAGGCCGGCGGCCTGCTCGGGATCGTTCGGCATCCAGTACTTCCACGGGTTGACGTAGTAGGACCCGTTCGTCACCGAAATGTCGTGCTCGGCGGCCCACACGAAGCCGCAGGCAATGTACTCGGGGTAGAAGTAGCCGCCGTTGCGCGAGGCCACGTTGATCGCGGCGATCGTCAGCGTCGGGTTGACCCCGTCCACGCCCACGCCGTCGTGCTTCGCGGCGATCGAGCCGGCCACGTGCGTGCCGTGCGTCGCGTCATCCCAGCGCCACGCCGCCGGGTCCTGGTTGGGGATGCCGTTGACGTTGCAGGACACGGACTTCGCGTGGTCGACCTGACCGGCCAGATCCGGCACGGTGTCGTCGATGGACTGGTCCATCACTCCCACCGTCACGGGCGCGCGCATGACGTCCACGTCCTGGGCTTCCAGGGCTCGCAGCGCCTGGAGGTGCCACCCGTTGGAGGTCTGCGGGTCGGGCGTCACCCCGGCCTCGTCCTCGCTCTGAGCGCCGCCGAACTGAGCGTCGCTCGTCTGCGCGCCGCCCGTCTGCGCGGCGTCGGCCTTCGGAGCGGCCTCGATCGCCTTGTCCGCGGCCACGCGGGTCGCATAGTCGATGGGGACCACGGCCTCGTTACCGCCGACGGGCGCCTGGCGGGTCGGGCCAATCGAGTCGTAGCTGATGCCCTCCTTGATCAGCGCCTCTCCCAGGTCGGGCGAGAACGTCGGGGAAGCCGACTGGACGAAGAACGTTCCGAACTGCGGGTAGCGCGCCAGGACGAGGCCTCCCTTGAACGAGGCCTGGGCTGCGGCGCGCTCGAAGGTGGCCTTATCCGTGTTCTTGGGCAGGTTGACCGCGTAGTTGGCGGGCAGCTGCTCGGTGGCGCGGGCGGGGGCGGTGATTCCGGCCGTGGCCGTTCCGGGAAGAGGAGCCTCGCCGGTGCCCGGATCGGGTTCGGGCTGGGGGACGACGGCGGGGTCGCGCGACACCGTGACTCTCGCCTCGCGGCTCGTGTCGTCGTCGGCCTGGCGGTCGAAGTTGATGCCTGTGGCGCTGACCTGGATGCGGGCGCTCACCGAGTCGACCCCTTCGGGTACCAGCGAGCTGAGGTCCACGTTCTCGGCGGACACGCTTAAGTCGGGCGCGTTGTACGTGCCCGAGCCGTCGCGGTCGACGCTGGTCAGGCCCGCGACATCCATGTGCAGGTGGCTGATGGGGGCGGCCGCCGCCGCGTAGAAGGTGACCGGGCCGGCGGGCAGGACCGCGCCGTCGAGGCTCTTCCACTCTCCCTTGCCGACGCGGTACTCGAGGGTGTTCACGGTCGGCTGCATCTGGTCGCGACGCATCGTGGTCAGCGCGTTGATGAAGCCGTAGCCCCGGTATTCCTTGCCGTCGGCGGGCGCGTCCAGGCGCGTGTAGTCGATGGCGGCCTGCTTGCGCATCAGATCGATGATCTGCGTGCCCGTGAAGCTCGGGTGCGTGGCCTTCATGAGCGCGGCGATGCCCGTCATGTGGGGCGTCGCCATGGACGTGCCACTCGTCTTTGCGTAGCCGCTGGGGAACAGGGCGAGCGGCACGGTCGAGTAGATATCCTCGCCGGGGGCCGCGAAATCGACGGTCTTACCGTAGTTGGAGAAGTCAGCGCGCGCGAGCGTCGTCCACTCGGGCTTGGTCTCGGGGTCGACCCGCTTGACCGCGCTGACCTGGCTCACGCCCGCGACCTGGCCGGGCACGCGGATGGAACCCGCGACGGTACGGTCCTTGATGGGCGTGTCCACGTCGGTCGGCGAGCCGGAGTCGGTCGTCGGATGATCGTTGTCCGCCCCCTCATTGCCGGCCGACGCGATGACGGCCAGGCCCTTGCCCTGCGCGTAGGCGATCGAGCGCGACGCCGCTTCTAGGCCCGCGGCCTGCTCGGGGTCGGTCGGGCTCCAGTACATCCACGGGTCCATCGAGTAGGAGTTGTTCACGATGTCCACGCCGTGTCCCGCCGCCCACATGAATCCGCAGGTCACGTACTCGGGGTAGATCAGCTGCTCGGAGTTCGCGGCCTTGATGGACACCAGGGTCGCGTCCGGCGCGATACCGTCGATGCCGACGCCGTTGTGCTTCGCAGCGATGATGCCGGCGACGTGCGTGCCGTGGAAGTAGTCGTCACGCCAACCCCCGTACGCCTGGGAGGCGATGCCGTTGGCCGCGCACGACACGGAGCGGGTCTGATCGACGCGCCCAGCCAGGTCGGGGTGCATGTCGTCGATACCCGTGTCGATAACGCCGACGGTCACGGGGGCATGCGCGACGGGCACGGCCGCCGCATCGGCGGCGCTCATGGCCGCGGCTCCCCAATTCGAGACCTCTTCCGCCCCATCGGCCGCGCTGACCGCCTGGCCGCGAGCGCTGTGCACGCCGCCGGAGTGGCCGCCCGACTGAGCGCCGCTCTGGCCCACGGTGTCTCCAGATTGCGCGGGGTCTGGCACGGGCTGCGGCGCGGGATCCTCACCTGGGTCAGCCATCTCCACGCGCTCACCCTCGGGCACGGTGGCCACGCGGGTCGGTCCAATCGAGTGCACCTTGATCCCGGCGCCCGCCAAGGCCTCGGCCAAGTCGGGAGCGAACGAGGCCGACTCACTCTGGGCGAAGAAGGTCCCGATCTGCGCATACGAGGCCAGGGCTGCGCCGTTTGCTCCCGGAACCTGGGCGAGGGCACGCTCCAGGTCGGCGGGACTGGAGCCCGGACTCAGGTTAATCGCGTAGTTCATGAGGCCCGCGCTGCTTCGTGCGGGGGAAACGAGAGAGGTGGGTTCATTGGCTCGGGCTGGTGGTGCGGTCGCCGTCGCTGTGCCCATGGACAGGGCGAGGACGGCGACGAGCCCGATGCGTGCAACGTTGCGGCGCATGGTTCCTCAACTTTCAGTTGTCGCTAACGCGCGCACGACCACGTGCACGCGCAGGACCATCTTCCTAGAGTTTGACAGGTCTGACAATTCATCTGCGCTGAAATCGGGCACCACCTGCGCGATCTCGAGCATGACAGTGGAGGGGCCGCGCGCCTGCGCGACCCCTCCACGGCCGGTACTGTCAGCCCCGGGAGTACCCATCCCGAGCCCCGCCACCGGCCGCTAACGCATACGACCCGACGAATCGAAGGTGTAGGCAACGCCGTCGATCACTCGGTCGCCCGTCACCATGACGCCGCCCTCATCCAGGTAGTACCAGTACGCGCCGTCCTTGACCCAGCCGGTCGCCATCGCGCCCGAGGGCTGCAGGTAGTACCAGGACGAACCTTCCTTGAGCCATCCCGTGCGCATCGCGCCCGAGGCGTCCAGGCGGAACCACGTGCCGTCCAGGTTCAGCCAGCCCGAGGCCATGGCACCGGTCGCCGGATCCAGGTAGTACCAGGTGCCGCCCACGTTCTCCCAGCCGAAGGCCTGCTCGCCCGACGGCTTGTAGTAGCTCCACTGGCCATCGACCGTCGCCCAGCCGGTCACCATGTAGCCGCGCTCGTCGAATCGGTAGGTCTTCCCGTCAATGCGCAGCGCCTGCGAGGAGGGGTAGGAGCCGTCGGCCTTGCGCCACCACCAGCCCACGGCATCGGACTTCCACTCGCCGGCCACGGCCTCGTTCGGATCCTCGCTGGCGCCGGCAACGCTGAACGGAGCCGAGACGGTCACGTCATCGTCGGCGCGCGGGTCCGAGTTGCGGCCCGAGGCCTCGACCGTCACGTTGTGCGGGCCCGACACCGACGAGACATCCACGCCGTCAGCCTGGAGCACCACAACGCCCTCCGCGGGGGTGCCCGTCGCGAGCTCCTGGCCACCCACCAGCAGACGCGCCGACGTCACCGCGCCACTCACCTTCGCGCGCACGGACACAGAACCGGAGATCTCCTGGCCATCCAGCGGCGCCCACTGAGCGCCATCCGTCGAATACTCGATCTGGCCGACCACGGGGCGCGGCTGATCCTTCAGGACCGCATCCAGCGCGTCCGGCAGACCCACACCGCGGTACTCCTTGCCATCCCACGGAGCGTTGAGCTCACCGTAGTTGCCCGCCGCCTGCTTCTTCATCAGCTCGATCACCTGATCACCCGTCAGCTCCGGGTGCACGGACTTAATCAGCGCGGCAACGCCCGACACGTGCGGGGTCGCCATCGACGTGCCGTCCGCGACCGCGTACCCGCTCAGGTAGAACAGCTGCGTCGCGGTCGAGTAAATCTGGTCGCCGGGAGCCGCAAAATCAATCGTCGTGCCGTAGTTCGAGAAGTCGGCGCGCGCCAGCGACAGGCCGGGGCGAACATTGTAGGCCTGCATGACCGCGCTGACCTGCGCGACGCCGTCGATCATCGAGGGCACGCGGATGCTCCCCTCGACGTTGCGTCCCTTGGTCGGCGTGGCGGCATCTGTGGGAGAACCGTTATCGATCGTGGGATTGTCGATGCTCACCCCCTCGTTACCGGCGGCGGCGATGACCGCCAGGCCCTTGCCCTGCGCGTACTTGATCGAGCGCGTCGCGGCCTCCAGGCCCGCCGCCTGCTCCGGATCCGTCGGGCTCCAGTACACCCACGGGTCCATCGAGTAGGAGTTGTTGACGATGTCCACCCCGTGATCGGCCGCCCACATGAACGCGCAGGTCACGTACTCGGGGTAGATCAGGCGATTATCGTTGGTCGCCTGGATGGCCACGATGGTCGACTCGGGTGCGATGCCGTCGATGCCAATGTCGTTGTGGTTGGCGGCGATGATGCCCGCCACGTGCGTGCCGTGGTAGAACTCGTCGCGCCAGCCGTAGAAGTCCTGCGTCGCCACGCCGTTCACCGAACACTTTACGGAGCGCTCCGTGTCCACGCGGCCCGCCAGGTCGGGGTGGGTGTCCTCCACGCCCGAGTCGACGACGGCGACGGTCACGGGCGCGCGCTCGACGTCAACCTGACCGGCCTCGCGCGCGTGCATGGTCTGCGCACCCCAGTTGAAAATCTCTTCGGTGGCCGCCTCCGTGGCGGTCTCATCACGCATGGCGGCCAGGCCGGTGCCCGCCGCGTCTGCGGGTGCCTCAGCGGGAGCGTCCCCGGCCTCGTCAGTGGGCAGGGTCACGCGCTCGTAGTAGAGCACACCCTGGGTGCGGGTCGGGCCGATCGAGTGGACGGGAATTCCGGCGTCCTTCAGCTTGGCGGCCAGATCGGGGGCGAACGAGGGCGTGGCGCTCTGGGCGAAGAAGGTGCCGATCTGCGGGTACGAGGCCAGGGCCGCGCCCTTGGCTCCCGGGACCAGGGCGATCGCGCGCTCCAGGTCGGCGGCGCTTGCACCGGGGGCCAGGTTGATCGCGTAGTTCATCTCGTCGTCGTTGGCGCGAACCGGGGAGATGAGGCCGGTCGCGTCCTCGGCGTGTGCGGGCGGAGCAACCACCGTCGCGACGCCCATGGACAGGGCGAGCGCGGCGACGACTCCGATGCGTGCGGCAGTGCGGCGCATTGTTCCTCGACTTTCGATTGTTACTCGGTGGAGCATGACTGCGTTGGGTAGCAACAATCATCCTAGGGTTTGCCAGTAACAACAAAACGTAGGCAACCCTAATCTCGCACGTAATTTCCCCCTGGTCAGTATTTGAGTAGCCCGCAAACGTTGCAATTCCAACGATGCGATTTCAAAATTTGAAATAGACGGAGGGGAATTACGTGCGACATTGCTGAGGAAGCATCGCCTCAGCGCGGGAGCAGAGGGCGAACACGGAAACAACAGAGACGGGGAGCGCCCGTAGGCACTCCCCGTCTGCTCTGCTTATTACAGGCCGACAGTTACTCCAGACCCGCGTCGAGCGCCAGCAAGTGATCCACCGTCTGCGGGCGGATGAACCAGCGGGCGGATCCGTCCTCGACGGCCAGGACGCCGGGCTTGGTCAGCATGTTGTAGTTCGACGCCATCGAGTAGCCGTACGCACCGACGGCGGGAACGGCCAGCAGGTCGCCGCCCGCGATGTCGGCCGGCAGGTCGATGTCACGGATGATGATGTCGCCGCTCTCGCAATGCTTGCCGACGATGCGGCAGCGCGCCAGGGACGAGGCCTCGGCTGGGTCGCGGTTGGCGAGCGTCGCCGTGTAGGCAGCGTCATAGAGGACCGGGCGGATGTTATCCGACATGCCACCGTCGATCGCCACGTAGCGGCGCACTCCCCCGTCTTCCAGGGAAATGTCCTTGACGACGCCCACGCGGTAGAGCATGACCATCGAGGGGCCGGCAATCGAGCGGCCAGGCTCAACGGACACGTGCGGGATGGGCAGGCCGTGGTGGGCGCAGCGCTCGCGCACGATAGCAGCCAGCGCACGGGCGACCTCGACCGGCGAGGTCGGGACCGGATCCTGGCCCGTGTAGGCGATGCCCACGCCGCCGCCCAGGTCGATGGCGGGAATCTCCAGGCCGAGTTCGTCTCGAAGAACCGCCGCAAAGTCAATGACGATGCGCGCGGCCTCGGCGAAGGCCTCGGTCCCAAAAATCTGGGAGCCGATGTGGCTGTGCAGGCCCCGGAAGTCCAGGTGGGGCGCGTCCTTGATCGCAGCCACGGCCTCGTAGGCTTGGCCGGTGGCCAGAGACAGGCCGAACTTCTGGTCCTCGTGGGCGGTCGCGATGTACTCGTTGCCGCCCGCGTGGATGCCGGACTTCAGGCGCACCATGACGGGCGCAACCACGCCGAGAGCGGCGGCGATGCGCTCGATCTGGTGGACCTCGTCCATCGAGTCGATGAAGATGCGGTGGATTCCGGCCTCCAGAGCGAGGCGGATCTCCGCATCGGACTTGTTGTTGCCGTGCAGGCCGATGCGGTCGGGGTCCACCCCGGCGCGCAGTGCGAGGGTCAGCTCGCCGAGCGAGGCAGTGTCGATGCCCAGCCCCTCGGCCGCGACGAGGCGCGCGACGTCGGCGCTCAGGAACGCTTTGCCAGCGTAGAAGGCATCGCCGCCGCTCATGCCGTAGCCGTCCCAGAACTCCTCGGCCATCGCGCTGGCCCACACGCGGGCGCGCCCGCGCATGGCCTCGACGTCGAGCACGAAGGTGGGCGTGCCGAAGTCGGCGGACACCGTCGTCAGGTCAACGCCGCCCACGCGCAGCACGCCACCCTCCCGGCGTGCACTCCACGGCCACAGGTCGGGGCGCTCGTCGGGGGTCGGGCAGGTCAGGAACTCCGCCTCGCTCACCGGGTCACATCCTCTCGGGGGCGCTCACGCCGAGGAGGCCGAGGCCGGTGCGCAGCACCTGGGTGACCGCGTCGTTGAGCCAGAGGCGAGCGACGTGGCCGGGCTCGACCGGGTCGTCACCGCGAGGCGTCACGCGGCACTGGCCGTACCAGGTGTGGTAGGTGGCGGCCAGGGACTCCAGGTAACGGGCGATGCGGTGCGGCTCGCGCAGCTCGGTGGCCTGGGCGACCTGGGCCGGGAACTGAGCGAGGGCGGCCAGCAGGGCCTCGTCGGCCTCGGTGTCCAGGGCGGCCGGATCGAAGCCAGCGTCGCGGGTGACGCCGTGCGCGGCCGCGTTGCGGGCAACGTTGCAGGTGCGCACGTGCGCGTACTGCACGTAGTACACCGGGTTGTCGTTGGAGTGCTGAGAGAGCAGGTCCAGGTCGATGTCGACCTGGGTGTCCATGGACACGCGCACGAGCGCGTAGCGCGCGGCATCCACGCCCACGGCGTCGACCAGGTCATCCAGAGTGACGATCGTGCCAGCGCGCTTAGACATACGCACGGGCTCGCCGTCCTTGACCAGGTTGACGAGCTGGCCGATGAGGATCTGCAGATTCTCACCCGGCTTGTCGCCGAAGGCGGCGCACATGGCCATCATGCGGCCGATGTAGCCGTGGTGGTCGGCGCCCAACAGGTAGATCGCGACGTCCGCGCCGCGCTCACGCTTGTTCAGGTAGTAGGCGACGTCGCCCGCGAAGTACGCGGCCTGGCCGTCCGACTTAATGAGGACACGGTCCTTGTCGTCGCCGTAGGTGGTCGTGCGCAGCCACACCGCGCCACCCTCGTCGAAGATCTCGCCGCGCTCACGCAGGCGCTCGATCGCCTCGGCGACCGCACCAGAGTTGTGCAGGGAGTCCTCGTGGAAGAAGACGTCGAAGTCGGCACGGAAAGAGTGCAGGCGCTCCTTGATTTCGCCGAACATGAGCTCGACGCCGCGAGCGCGGAAGACCTCGATGGCTTCGTCCTCGGGCAGGCTGATCGGGTCGGGCTCGCCGGCGGCGCACGCGTCGGCGCGGACCTGGTCGGCGATATCGGCGATGTACTGGCCGCCGTAGCCGTCCTCGGGCACCTCGCGGCCCGTCGCGCGGGCGTAGAGGGAGTGGGAGAAGCGGTCGATCTGCGAGCCGTGGTCGTTGAAGTAGTACTCGCGGGTCACGGCGGCGCCGGAGGCGGCCATGAGGCGCGCCATCGAGTCGCCGACTGCTGCCCAGCGGGCACCACCCAGGTGCACGGGACCGGTCGGGTTGGCCGACACGTACTCGAGGTTGATGGAGCGACCCGCGAGGGTCTCGTTGCGGCCAAACGCAGCCCCGGCCTCGACGATGGTGCGGGCCAGCTCGCCGGCCGCTCCCGCGCCCAGGCGAATATTGATGAAGCCCGGGCCCGCGACCTCGACGGAATCAATGCCGTCAGCGGCGGCGAGGTCGTCGGCGAGGATCTGCGCGAACTCGCGCGGGGCCATACCGGCCTTCTTGCCGAGCTGCATGGCAACGTTGGTCGACCAGTCACCGTGCTCGCGCACGCGGGGGCGCTCGACCGTCACGGGATCGGGCACCTGGGCAGGGTCGATGGAGATGCGCCCGGCGGCGGCAGCGTCCAGCAGCGTCGAGCGAATAAGAGAGGCAAGTTCTTCAGGAGTCACCCCTCAAGATTACGGGGTTTTCGCTCGTTACCGCTCACCCATGCGCGGTGCGCGCGTGAAAACCTGGCCACACGAGGCCCGCCCGGGCGCCTTTCGTCCCGCCGTGAGGGACGCGAGGCGAGTAATATTTCGGGTAGCCGAATATTTATCTACCTGTAGTAAGGATCCCCATGAGCGCCACGGACAGCGAGCATCGCCACAAGCTCATCCCCCTCCTCGGCCCCGCTTTCGTCGCGGCCGTCGCCTATGTCGACCCCGGCAACGTCGCGGCCAACATCACGGCCGGCGCGCGCTACGGCTACCTGCTCGTGTGGGTCCTCCTCGCCTCCAACATCTTCGCGATGGTCGTCCAATATCTGTCCGCCAAGCTCGGCCTCGTCACCGGCCGATCCCTGCCCGCCCTCCTGGGTGATCGCATGTCCAAGCCCGGACGCATCGCCTTTTGGATCCAAGCGGAGATCGTGGCCGCCGCGACCGACCTGGCCGAGGTCATCGGCGGCGCGCTCGCCCTCCACCTCCTCTTCGGGATCTCACTGCTGTGGGGCGGCGTCATCATCGGCGCCGTGTCCATGGCGCTTCTCGTCGTCCAAGGCGAAGGCAAACAGCGCCAGTTCGAGACGATCATCGTCGGCCTACTCATCGTCATCACGCTGGGCTTCCTGGCGGGCCTCTTCGTCGCGCCTCCCAGCCCGTCGGGGATGCTCGGCGGCCTCCTCCCCCGCTTCCAGGGCACGGACTCGGTGCTGGTCGCGGCGTCCATGCTGGGCGCAACCGTCATGCCGCATGCGGTCTATCTGCACTCCTCGCTGGTCAACGACCACGAGGCCGACGAGCTCGGCCCCTCCACCGCGGACTCGCGCCACTCCTCGGGGCACCTCTCGCGCCTGCTGCGCGCGACCCGCATCGACATCTACTGGGCGCTGAGCATCGCGGGCCTGGTCAACATCGGTCTGCTGCTGCTGGCGGCCGCGGCTCTGGCCGGTCAGAGCGGCACCGACACGATCGAGGGGGCGCACGCCGCGATCTCCTCCACGCTCGGCCCCATCGTGGGCACTGTCTTCGCGGTGGGATTGTTGGCCTCGGGCCTGGCCTCGACGTCGGTGGGTGCCTACGCGGGCTCCGAGATCATGAATGGCCTTCTCCACGTTCGCGTGCCGATCCTGGTGCGCCGCCTCGTCTCCCTCATTCCGGCCCTGATCATCCTGGGCGCGGGCGCGGAACCCACGTGGGCGCTGGTTGTCTCCCAGGTGGCGCTCTCCTTCGGAATCCCCTTCGCGATCATCCCGCTCATGCGCCTGACCGCCAAGCGCGAGGTCATGGGCGAGTATGCGAACACCCGCACGCTGCGCGCCGTCGGGTTCCTCATCGCGGCGGTCATCGTCGCGCTGAACCTCTTCCTGGTCTACCTGACGCTCACTGGCCAGGGCTAGGGGCCAGACCCACCAAAAAGTCGCACGTAATTTGGTTCCCCTAAATTTTGTTAGGCATCGAGAAAACCGCGGAATTCCGCCACTTAGATTTCAAAATTTGAAACACACACCGGGGAATTACGTGCGACATTGTGGAGAAACCACGAGGCCGGGGCACCGAGGCGCGCAACGAGGCCGGGGCGCATAACGAGGCCGGGGCCAAGCCCGAGTCCAGGCCCAGGCAACACTCCCCACCCACCAAAAAGTCGCACGTAATTTGGTTCCCCTAAAT
>CABKMZ010000048.1 GCA_902373545.1 uncultured Actinomyces sp.
TACGTGAACAACAACTCCCTGTCGGGCACCGTCTACCGCGATGACTCGCGCAACGAGAAGCAGGACGGCACCGAGCCCGGATACTCCGGCGTGACGGTCCAGCTCCTCGACAAGGACGGCACCGTCGTTGGTACCACGACGACCGACAAGGACGGTCGCTACTCCTTCGAGCACCTGCCCGACGGCACCTACTCCGTCACGGTCGTCAAGGACGGCGAGCTCGCCGACACCGAGCAGACCGAAGACCCGGATGCCACGAAGGATGGCGCCTCCGAACCCGTGACCCTGGGCGAGGACAACCCGTCCAAGGATGGGATCAACTTCGGATACGTGCCCGACTACTCCATCCACGGCCTCGTCTACCGAGACGGTGACCGCTCCGAGTCGCACGGCACCGGCGAGAAGGGCTACGCCAACCAGACCGTGCAGCTGCGCGACAAGGACGGCAAGGTCGTCGCGACCGCCACGACGGACCAGGACGGCGCGTACTCCTTCACCAAGCTGCCCGCCGGCGACTACACCGTCACGGTCGTCAAGGACGGGGCCCTCACCGACCTCGATCAGACCGAGGACCCGGACGATACCAAGGACTCCGTCTCCGGCGTCATCTCGCTGAGCAACGACCACCGCACCGAAACGGACGTCAACTTCGGCTACATCGCCAACAACTCCATCAACGGCACCATCTACCGCGACGGTGACCGCGACGGAAAGAAGGGCGACACCGAAGGACGCTACTCCGGCGTGACGGTCCAGCTCCTCGACAAGGATGGTAAGGTCATCGCCACTACGACGACCGACAAGGACGGCAAGTACTCCTTCGAGCACCTGCCCGACGGCACCTACTCGGTCAAGGTCGTCAAGGATGGCGTGCTCGCCGATGCTGACCAGACCGGCGACCCGGACACGACGCTTGACAACGCGTCTAAGCCGATCACCCTCGACGAGAAGAATCCCACCAAGAGTGACATCGACTTCGGCTACGTCCCCAACAACACGATCACCGGCACCGTCTACCGCGACGACAACCGCGACAAGACGATCAACGGTGACGAGCCCGGCCTCGAGCGCGTCAGCGTCCAGCTCCTGGACGAGGACGGCACGCTCCTGCAGACGCTCGACACCGCCGCCGACGGCTCGTACGCCTTCCAGCACCTCAAGGACGGCACATACACCGTCAAGGTCGTGCGCTCCTCGTCCATCAAGGACTACGACCAGACCGAGGACCCCGACGCCACCGTCGACGACACCTCCGCGCCGTACACGATGGGCCCGGACCACTCCCTGCAGGAGAATGTCAACTTCGGCTACGTGCCCGACTACTCGATCGCGGGCCGCGTCTACCGCGACTCCGACAAGTCCGGCTCCTACACCGACGGTGAAGAGACGTTCTCCGGCGTGACGGTCGACCTGCTCGACAAGGACGGTCACGTCGTCGCCACCGTGACGACCGACGCTGACGGCAACTACTCCTTCGAGAAGCTGCCCGCCGGAACCTACCGCGTCAAGGTCCACACCGACGGAGACCTGGCCGGCCTCGACCAGACCGAGGACCCGGACGGCATCGCCGACTCCATGTCCGGCGAGATTACGGTCGGCTTCGACAACCAGGTGGTCACCGGCGTGAACTTCGGTTACGTCGCGCCCGACGCCCCGGCCACCCCGGCGCCCGGCATCGGCCAGCGCGTCGCCCGAGGCCTGGCACGCACCGGCTTCGACGGCATGGTCGGCGCAGCCGGCCTGGGAGCCGCGGCCGTTGGCGGCCTCTTCCTGTGGGTGCGCCGCCGTCGCCAGGGCTGAGCCTGGTACAGCCTGAGCCTCGACGAGGCCGGGGCTGAGTCACGGGGGGTGGGTACTTCGGTGCCCACCCCCTTGGCGTACTTGGGCGGTTGTGTGGCTTGTGTTTGTGGCGCCGCTGGTGTTCCGGGCGCCGGAGGGCCCGGCCGCCCGCGAGGCTAGGCGACCTCACTTCGTTCGGCGCCGCGCCTCGAAGCCCGCCCGTGCCCTCCGGTCCCTCCGGCGCCCTTCACACCTGTGTGGCCGGGTCGCTGATCGGCGCCTCTACGCGTCGGCTTGTTGCCCGGCCAGGCCCCGCCGCCGCCCACTAGCACTGCGGCCGAGCCCTCGGGGTCAGCGCCCTTCACTCCGGCGGGGCTGGCGTGGTCGTGTGTGGGTGACCGGGATAGTTCCCCAACAATGTCGCACGTAATTCCCCTGCGACTCTTTCCAATTTTGAAATTGGCCCCTTGCAATTCCAACGTTTGTGAGCGTAGTCGAATACTGACCGAGGGAAATTACGTGCGAGATTTTGGGGAGAGGGGAGGAAGCGTACGCGGGCGGGAGTCCGCGCAGCCCCGCAGAGCCGCAGCCCCGCAGCCCCACAACCTCACAACACACGCAGCGCACGCAACGAACGCAGCCCCGCAGCGCACGCAACGCACGCAGCACACGCAGAAGCGCCCGGGGCCATGGCCCCGGGCGCCCCGGCAGCAACAAGTCCTATCGGTTCCAGCGCAGCGCGTTGGGTCGCAACATGAAGGGCGAGAGAATCAGCGTCGAGCCCAGGCCCACGCTGAAGCCGCCAATCACGTCGGTCACCCAGTGGACGCCCAGGTACAGGCGCGTCACGCAGATAAACACGATGAACGCAACGGCAGCAACCCACAGCAGGTGGCGGATACGGCGCCCGAAACGCGTCATTGTCAGCACCATAACGAGCGACACTACCAGGGCGGTGACCGCGGTCGCATGGCCCGAGGGGAAGGAGTAGCCGTCCTCGGTGATCAGACGGTAGGCCTCTTCGGGGCGGGGGCGCTCAAAAACGTGCTTGATGATGAAGCTGTTCGCGGCCGAGAACGCGACGGAGCACAGGATGTACAGCGCGTGCATGACCTTCTTGATGAACCACCAGACGGCGGCCGCAACGAGGAATGCCAGCACGACGGCGCGCTTGGGGTCGAACAGCCAGGACGCGGCCGTCATGAAGGTGTTCAACGCGGGCGAGCGCGACTCGATGAAGTCGGACCATACGGCGGTGTCGATCGGCAGCGGATTCGTGATGAAACCTCCGACGATGGCCACCGCCACGATGAGAGAGGCCCCGACGATGACGGGAGGTGACAGGAGTCGACGAACAAACATATTGAAATCCTACCGCAGTGTCAGTCGTTCGCGCCGTACTCGTACACCCACCGGCCAGCGCGGCGGGAAAAGCGCGAATGTTCCCGCATCTGGCCGCTCTCACCCGTCAGCGCATCGCGCCAGGACGCCACAAACGTGACGGTTCCCTCCTCGTCGGAAGGCCCCCCGGCCTCGGCCCCCAGGATCGTCAGGCCCGTCCACTGCGTCCCCTCCACCCAGTACGGGGGAGCGGGGCGCGTGCGCGGGTGCCACGTGCGGAACAGGTAATCCTCGTCGCGCAGGGCGAACGCCGTGTAGCGCGAGCGCATGAGCGCCTCGGCCGTGGGCGCGGCCTCGCCGTCCAGGTAGCGCCCGCAGCACTGCGCGAGCAGCGCCCCCGACCCGCACGGGCATGTACGAGGCCGGGGCGCGCCAGCGCTCGCAGCGCCGGGGGCAGCGGGGGAGGAGGTCACGCCTGGTCGCCCAGGGAGGCCAGCCAACGCTCGGCGTCCAGGGCCGCGCGGCAGCCCGACCCGGCGGCCGTGATGGCCTGGCGGTACGTGTGGTCCACGGCGTCGCCGCACGCGAACACGCCCGCGACGGACGTGCGCGTCGACGGCTCCTCCACGCGGATGTAGCCGGCCTCGTCGAGGGCGACCTGGTCGCGCAGGAAGCCCGTGCGCGGCAGGTGGCCGATCGCGACAAAGACGCCGTCCACGGCGATCTCACGCTCCGAGCCGTCCACGGTGGAGGCCAGGCGCAGGCCCGTCACGGCCTCGTCGCCCAGGACCTCGGAGACGGTGGCGTTCCACTCGAAGGAGATCTTCGGGTTGTTCAGGGCACGCTCGGCCATGACGCGCGAGGCGCGCAGGGCGTCGCGGCGGTGCACGACGACGACCTCGGACGCGAAGTTCGTCAGGAAGGTCGCCTCCTCCATCGCGGAGTCGCCGCCGCCGATGACGGCCAGGCGACGATCCTTGAAGAAGAAGCCGTCGCAGGTCGCGCAGTAGGAGACGCCGCGGCCGGAGAACTCCTCCTCGCCGGGCACGTTCATGTGACGGTACTCCGAGCCGGTGGCCAGGATGACGGCGCGCGCGTAGAAGACCTCGTCCTCGGTCGCCACGGCCTTCACGTCGCCCTCGAGGTTGACTGCGACGACGTCCTCGTAGCGAACATCCGCGCCGAACTTCTCGGCCTGCTCGCGCATGTTGTCCATGAGCGCGGGGCCCTGAATCCCCTCGGGGAAACCGGGGAAGTTCTCGACCTCGGTCGTGTTCATGAGCGCGCCGCCCGCGGCCAGCTGGCCGGCCAGCACGATGGGGGCGAGGCCGGCGCGGGCCGTGTAGACGGCGGCCGTGTAGCCGGCGGGGCCCGAGCCGACGATGACAACGTCGTGGACGGGCACGCCCTCGGGGACCTGGTTCGAGGGGACCTGGACCTCGGCGGCCTCGATGGTGGGCTCGGCGGCCTCGGCCTTCACGAGGCCCGGAATCGTCACGAAAGACATGTACCCTCCTTGGGGGTTACTGGACGGTGAGCTCGGAGATCCACGCCCAGTTGCGTCCGTCCTGGCCCTTGGGCATGGAGCGGAATTGCAGCGCGATTGAGTCGGTTTCGACGGGCTGGGGCAGTGTGATCGTCGTCGTCGGGGACAACGAGGACGTGGCCAGTTCTGTTCCCTCACGCGGCTTGGTCGGATCGGTGACGTTGCGCACGACGAGCTCACCGCCGGAGGTGGCCGCGTCCATCGTCAGGGTCACGGAGGACACGGTGGCCTTTTGCTGGAGCTTGACGACGATGGTGACGGAGGTTTCGTCGCGGAACTGGTTGTTGTCGAACCAGCGCGAGCTCCACGACGTCGAGGGGTTCGAGTCGATCATGTTGATCGCGCGGTCCGGGTGGTCGCCGTCGTCGTTGTTCCACGACAGGACCTGCACCGAGGAGATCACGGGCGTCACGGAGGACGCGGGCGGCGGCGTGGTCGTCAGGTTGGGCGCGGGCGTGTTGTCGGACTGGATCTGGGAGGCGCCGGCGCGCAGGGACTGGGCCAAGTCCAGATCGGTGACCGGGCGGGTGGCCATCCACGGGCCCCAGATCGCGCCGAAAAGGAACAGGGCGACGCCGAAGATGAGCGCGGGCTTCGTCGGGTCGATGAGGTGACCGGAACGCTCGGGACTCTTCTTCTCCTGCGACGAGGCCGGGGCGGGCTCGGCGGCCGACTCCGGATTCGGGGTGGGGAACGCCGGGGGGATCGTGGTTGTCGACTCGGCGGCTCCGGCATCGGCTTCGGCATCGGCTGCAGCACCTGTGGCTGCGCCCGCGACAGCGGCCGCTCCGGCGACCGCGGCTGCCGTCGCCTCATCTGCGGTATCCGCAGGCGGGGGAGCGAGCGGCTGGATGCGCGGAATCTGGTGCGTCGAAGGTGCGTCCGCGAGCGGCTCGGGGTGGGGGAAATCGGTCACGTAGGCATCCCCTTCGCGCTCGTAGCCGCTGGCCGCGGGCTTGGGCGGCGGGGGAGCGACAGGGAAGGGGGTGACGGGAACCTGGGCGGCGTCGACGCTGGCTGTGGGTTCCGCGCTCGGCTCGGAGTCCTCAGTCAGGACCTCGACGCCGACTTCGGCCAGGGCCTCGGCGACCGGGTTCGTAGCGTGTGCCTGCGACGAAGGGTCGATGACCGGCGCCTCGGCTGGTGCGGGCGCGGGGATCGTGGGGACGTCTGCCTCGGGTGCGGGGGAGGGACTCGCCGGGGGCGCGGGGATCGGCGAGGTAGCGACGACCTCGTCAAAGGACGGCAGGTTGTTCTCGTCGCCGGTCGGTTCGGGCCTGGAAGCCATCGATTCCTCCGTCTGTGCGGGTGTGGTTGACGCCATTATTGCAGCTGTGTTGGCGGTGGGCGTGGAGGACGCTGCCAGGATGTTCACCACAGAAGCGGGAACGTGCAGGCGCGTCAGGAGGGGCCGCATCATGGCCGCGGATTCGCGCGGCGAGGCGAAGCGGAGCACCACCAGGTAGACGAGGCCGGTGACCGCGGAGACGATCGTGAGCTTGACAGCCGCGATGCCCATGCGCGCCAGGGTCGAGGAGGTCTCCGAGTGGATGCCCATGAGAGCCAGGACGCCGAAGCCGACGAGACCAGCGACGATGGCGGCGGCCAGGAAGGACACGTAGGAGCGCAGCAGGCCTGTGCGGTCCACGAAGCGGTTCTCGCGCGAGACCCACACGACAGCGATGACGCCCTGGGTGAGGCGGCACGTGGTCTCGCCGAGAGCGGCGGCGATGATCCACCACTGAGCGCCGGTCACGGCGTACATCGACCATCCGACGATCACCTGGATGATGGTGGGGCCGATGCCCATGAGGAACACGGGCTTGACGTCCTCGTAGGCGAAGAAGACGCGCTGGCTCATGAGGACCATGCCGGTGGATGCGACGCCGGGCATGAGGGATGTCAGGACGAGGGCGTAGGCGGTGACGGCCGCGGGGTCTCCGCCCTTGGCGGCCATTGCGATTTCCATCATGGGCACCGAGCCGGCCATGAGCATCGCGGCGGCGACCAGGGTCAGCGACGTGATCGTGCGAACGCCCAGGTGGTAGCTGTCGGCGACGGCCTTGTCGTCACCGTCGGCGACGGCCCCGGCCATGCGCGTGAAGATCGCGGTCGTCAGGGACACCGTGATGAGCGACTGGGGGACCATGAAGATCATGAACGCCGTCGAGTAGGCGAGGATGCCGACGACGCCGCTCTGCGCGCCGTAGCGGCCGATGTAGCCGTCAGCCATGGCGGCCAGGTTGTTGGTCGATAGGACGCCGACCTGGGAGACGCCGAGGGTCGCGAAGGTCCAGCCGGCCACGCGCGGCATCGACCCGAAGGAGGTGCCACGGAAGTGGAAGTCCAGCTTGAAGGAGATACCCGCGCGGCGCATCGGCCACAGCAGGCACAGGGCCTGGCAGATGACGCCCAGGGTGGCGGAGCCCGCGAGGACCCAGAACTGGGCACCCGTCAGGTCGTCGGCGGGGATGCCGCCGTCGGGTGCGCCGCCCCAGATGCCCAGGAACAGGGCCAGGCCGGCGATGCCGACAACGTTGTTGACGACGGGCGCCCACATGTAGGGGCCGAAGATTTCGCGGGCGTTGAGGAGCTCGCCGAGCAGGTTATACAGGCCGTAGAAGAAGAGCTGGGGCAGGCACAGGAGCGCGAAGAGGATCGCCAGGTTGCGGATGCTCTCCGTGTAGCCCGCGGCCGTGATGATGACGAGGAGTGGCGCCAGCACCATCGTGATGAAGGTGACGACGAAGAGGACCGTGCCGGCGAGTGTCAGCAGGCGGTTGACGTAGGTGTCGCCGTCGTTGCGGCGCTTGATGGCGCCGACGATCTGGGGAACCAGCACCGCGTCGAAGATGCCGGAGGCCAGCAGGTTGAACACGGTGTTGGGCAGCGTGTTGGCGGTCTGGAAGGCAGCGCCCACGCCGCCGGCGGTCGCGCCGACCGCGGCGATCAGCATCGCGTTACGGATGAAACCGAGGATTCGCGACACCATAGTTCCCGACGCCATCAGCGCCGATGCCCTCAGGATCGATCGGCGAGGCGTTTTCGAGCTCATGGTGTCTCCTTCATCGTGGCGGTGTCTGAGTCGGTGCTGTCGTCTGCGGTGTCCGAGGCCTGGGCTGGGTCCTCGGTGTCATCGCAAGATGCGGGTTCGTCCGTGCCGGAGGCACTGTCGGAGGCGGCTGCTTGTGCCTTGCGTGCGGCCCTGCTGCGCAGTGATCGGGTGATGCCGGCGATGAAGAGGAGGCCGAAGAGGGCGGCGATGACGGCGGTGATGGCGTCTTCCCAGCCGGCGCGCATGCGCACGATGACGGTCTGGGAGTCGTCGAGGACGTGGCCGTCGGGGGTGGTGACCTTGTAGGTGACCTCGATGTCGCCACTGCCGATTGCGCCAACGGGCACTTCGACCGTCGTGGCTCCGTGCGCGGCCAGCTCCTGGGACATCGCAGGTGTGGCTTGGAGGCGCGGGTCGTCGGGGATCAGGGTGACGTCGACGTACACCGGCCAGTCCAGGTTATTGCGCACCAGGACGGGGAAGTTTGCGGACTTGTTGATGAGGTTGACGGCCGAGGAGGGTTCGACGGTCACGGAGGTGAGCATGGTCGTGACCTGGTTGGTCATGGCGGTCGCGGCGTCGAGCTGCTCGGTGGGGGTGTGCCCGGCCGTGAGAGCGGGCAAGACCTGGGGGGTGATGGAGTCGAAGACGGCGTCCGGGTCGTCGGTCGCGTTGGCGAGTGGGATGAGCGCGGTCAGTGACGTGGCCATGTCGTCGATGGCGGTCGCGGTCTCCTCGGCGAGGGTGCCTGCGCCGACGGTCGTGCGGTCGACGTCGGTGGGTTCGCTGGCCGCCATGACCGAGAAGGAGGTGGCGGAGACCCAGCGGGGGGACAGGAGCGCGCTGGCGCGGGAGGCCAGGCGGTCGTTGATCGTGGTGCCGCGCGCGGCCGTGGCGAAGATGGTGCGCGAGGAGGAGGGGCGCTCGCGCGCGATGATCGCGGTGATCGCGGTGAGGGCCTGCTCGGCGTCGAGTTCGTCGCCGCCGTTGGCGTTCCACGACAGGATCGCGGAGATGTCGGCCTGCTGGGCGAGGACGCGCGCGCCGGTGCCATTCGTCGAGGTGTCGCCGGTCGCCGGGTTGACGTTGACGCGCGCCATGGAGGTGAAGGGCACGTCGTCGGTGGGTGTCAGGGCCGAGGCCGGGGCAATGGAGATTTGGTCAGCCGCTGCGAAGTTGGACAGGAAGGTCGTGCCGAAGGTCGCGTCGTCGGGCCATCCGACGTTGCGCAGGATCGTGGGGCCTGCGTCCGGCCGGGTCGTCGTGCTCGCGTTCTGCCCGGTGGAGGAGGCCGTGGGCGAGGTCGAGGGGGACGCCGAGGGCGTCGCGGAGGGTGAGGCCGAGGGCGTCGCGGAGGGCGACGCTGAGGGGCCCGCAGGGCCGGAATTGTGCGAAGACGTGGGCGCGACCCAGCCGGCTGCGCGCGGCGTGCCGGGGAAGGCGTTGATGGACTCGGAAGCCAGGCCCCAGAAGCCGGTGTTGCCCGACAGGGCCAGGGCGCCCAGGTCCGCGTCGGCGTCGGGCAGAGCGATGACCTCGGAGGCGGTGGACATGAAGGAGGACACGAAGGCCTCGGACTGGAGGTCGCGTGAGCGCTGAGCCGGGTCGGTCGCCGTGGGCGCGGGGGTCGGCGTGGGGGAGGCCGAGGTCGACGGACTCGGCGAGGCCGTGGGCACGCCGGACTGGCCCGACTGGCTGGATTGTCCGTCAGACTGCGCCTCCTCCTCTTCGGTTGGGGAGGGGCTGGGCGCGGTCGTGGGCTGGGGGCCGCGCGGGATCAGGAGGGGGTCGACGGCCAGGGTCACGCCCGATGTCCCGGCCAGGGACAGGAGAGCGGAGCGCTCGGACTGGGTCTGGGCGGCGTTCGCCGAGGTCCAGGGAACAACCGTGGAGACGCGGGAGGCGGCGACCTGCTCGCCGGAGTCCCACACGAGGATCGTGCGGTCCTTGCCCGAGAACTCGCCCGAGGAGGCGGTCACGGTCGCGACGCGAGGCCCCCACTCGTTGCTGTCCGACAGCGGCAGCGAGGCGGTGGGGATGCGGATCTCGAAGGCGGTGTTGACGCCGCGCAGCACGTCGGTGAGTTTGGTCGAGGCGGCGTGCGTGGCGTCGGGCTCGTCCTCGCTGAGCTGGGTCGTCATCGCCGAGACGGAGATGGGGGTCTCGTTGGCTACGAAAACCTCGAGGGAGACGGCCGCCAGCGTCGTCGGCGAATCGTTACGCAGCGTCCCCGAAATGACAACTTCTTCCTCGGTCGTGATGATGCGAGGAGACAGCTGGGTAATCGTCACGACCAGCCCGGAGTCCGTGGGAACCGTGCCCATGACGGAGGGACGAGACTGCTCGACCGCAGAG
Organism: uncultured Actinomyces sp.; assembly: GCA_902373545.1. GTDB lineage: Bacteria > Actinomycetota > Actinomycetes > Actinomycetales > Actinomycetaceae > Pauljensenia. The sequence goes on from CABKMZ010000048.1 coordinate 10,077, forward strand.
GTTTCCGCGGGCGCGGGAGCCGCCCCGGCCTCGTGAATCGAGAGACCGAAGGGAACCATCAGCGCCGCGCACAGGGCGGCGACCCACCTGCCGCGCCTAGCCACGGCTGTCCCGGTACAGCAGGTCGAGGGCGATGCGCACGATGCGGCGCTCGTTGGGGTAGGCGAGCTGACGCGACACGTCACGTAGGGGAACCCACGCGGCCGCCTCGGCCTCGTGATCCGGATCCCCGTCCACGGAGATCGTGCCGGACTCGTACCCCATCAGGTAGTGATGGACGACCTTGTGGACGCGGCGGTCGTTGCCGGAGAACCAGTAATCGATCGACGCGAGGTGGCGGATGATGCGCCCCTGGATACCGGTTTCCTCGGCGACCTCGCGCAGGGCGGCCTGCTGCGGGGTCTCGGAACCCTCGAGGTGGCCCTTGGGCAGACACCACTCGACGCGGCCCGCGCGGTTGCGTCGGGCGATGAGCGCCGCATAGGGAATTCCGTCACGTACGTCGACGACGATGCCGCCCGCGCTGGTTTCCGCGGAAATCGGCAGATGAGAGCGGCCCGCGCGCATGGAAGCAGACCGACGCGGGGGTCTGGGAACCCCGGATCGGCGGTCAACTGAACGTGCAGGCATGACTCCACTTTAGCCGGTGGGCGGCCCCCGGTAGTCGGCTAGGGCGCTTTCCTGGCATGCTTAGGGGCGATGAGTACCCAGTCAGCTTCCCCGATCAACGGCCCCGTGACCGCGCAAAACGCCGGAACGACGGACATTCCTACCCTCATGGCGAACGCCACGAGGACGTTTGCGGCGCTCCCGCCCGCGATTATGGAACTCGGCACGATTTTCGACGAGGCCGGGGAGGAGCTCGCGCTTGTCGGCGGGCCCGTGCGCGACGCCTTCCTGGGTGTGACCCCGCACGACTTTGACATGACGACCTCCGCGCGCCCCGAGCGCACCGAGGAGCTGCTCGCTCAGTGGGGGAATGCGACCTGGGACATCGGCAAGGAGTTCGGCACGATCGGCGGTCGCCGCGGCAACGTCGTCGTCGAGGTGACGACCTACCGCACGGACGAATACGAGATCGGCTCGCGCAAGCCCGAGGTGACCTTCGGCGACACGCTCGAGGGCGACCTGACCCGGCGCGACTTCACGGTGAACGCGATGGCGATGCGCCTGCCGCAGATGGCCCTCGTCGACCCGTGCGGCGGCCTGGCCGACCTCGCGGACGGCAACCTGCGCACCCCCGTGTCCGCCGAGCAGTCCTTCGACGACGACCCGCTGCGCATCATGCGCGCCGCGCGCTTTAGCGCCCAGCTGGGCCTCGACGTGGACCTGGACGTCATGAACGCCATGGAAACCATGGCCTCGCGCCTGGAGATCGTCTCCGCCGAGCGCATCCGCGCCGAGCTGGAGCGCCTCATCATCTCCCCCTACCCGCGCCGCGGCATCGAGCTGATGGTCCACACGGGCGTCGCCGACATCGTCCTGCCCGAGGTCTCCGCCCTGGTTTCCACGGTCGACGAGCACAAGCGCCACAAGGACGTCTACGAGCACACGCTCACCGTCGTCGAGCAGGCCATGGACCTGGAGACCGGCCCCGACGGCGCGGTCCCCGCCCCCGACTTCGTCCTGCGTTTCGCGGCACTCATGCACGACGTCGGCAAGCCGGCGACGCGCCGCTTCGAGAAGAACGGCACCGTGTCCTTCCACCACCACGAGATCGTGGGCGCGAAGATGACGCGCAAGCGCATGAAGGCCCTGCACTTCGACAAGGCCACGATCGAGGCCGTGTCTACTCTGGTTGCGCTGCACCTGCGCTTCCACGGCTACGGCGAGGCCGCCTGGTCGGACTCGGCCGTGCGTCGATACGTGGCCGACGCCGGGGACCTCCTCGAACGCCTGCACCGCCTCACGCGCGCCGACTGCACGACCCGCAACCGCCGCAAGGCCAACTTCCTGTCCTCGGCCTACGACGACCTCGAGGCGCGCATCGCCGCGCTGCGCGAGCAGGAGGAGCTCGACGCGATCCGCCCCGACCTCGACGGTGACCAGATCATGGACATTCTGGGGCTGCGTCCCTCGCGCGCCGTCAAGATCGCGCGCGACTACCTGCTGGAGCTGCGCATGGAACGCGGACCCCTGGGCGAGGAGGGCGCCCGAGCGGCGCTCCTGGAGTGGTGGGCCTCCGAGGACGTGCGCGCCCTCGCCGAGGAATACCAGGCACAACAGGCCCGCTGGGAGGCAAAAGTCGCGGACAAGAAGGCCCGTAAGGCCGCCGCGAAGGCCGCCCGCGAGGCCCAGCAGTAGGCCCCGCCACGCGGCGACCGAGCCGACGAGCGATGCGTCGGCAGGCCTCGTGCGCGCCGGTGAGCGCGGATGAACGGCCCCGGCGCGACCATCGTCACGCCCGCGCGCGGTGCACCTCCACCTGCCCCGGACGTACCCTGGTGACAATTCAACTATTCGTTAGGAGAGTCACCGCATGAGCACGTTTACCCCCGAGAAGGCGTCGGCCGACATCGGCGTGTACGGCCTGGGAGTCATGGGTGCCAACCTCGCCCGCAACCTGGCCCGCAACGGCTACGCGACCGCCGTCTTCAACAGGACCCCGGCGCGCACCGAGAAGCTCATGGCCCAGCACGGGGACGAGGCCACCTTCGTGCCCGCTTCCACCCTCGAAGACTTTGTCGCCTCCCTGCGCGCCCCGCGCGTCGCCATCATCATGGTCCAGGCCGGCCCCGCGACGGACGCCGTCATGGGCCAGCTCGCCGACCTCATGGACGAGGGCGACATCATCGTCGACTGCGGTAACTCCCTGTTCACCGACACGATCCGCCGCGAGAAGTGGGCCGCCGAGCGCGGCCTGCACTTCGTGGGCGCGGGCGTCTCCGGCGGCGAGGAGGGCGCCCTGTGGGGTCCCTCCATCATGCCCGGCGGCACCCCGGCCTCGTACGATCGCGTCGGCCCCATGTTCGAGGCGATCGCCGGCACCTACGACGGCGTCCCCTGCTCCACGTACATTGGCGCGAACGGCGCCGGCCACTTCGTGAAGATTGTGCACAACGGCATCGAGTACGC
>CABKMZ010000049.1 GCA_902373545.1 uncultured Actinomyces sp.
GCCCGATGATTGAGGTTGCTACACTTCAAACGCTGGGAGGCCCCGACCCCATGCCAACACCACCCCCCACACCCCAAAATGCGAAGAGCCCCATAACCGGCAAGCCCATGAGGCGACCGGACCACCGATCCTCGGCTTCGTCGCCGACTGGGTCTAGTATGTCTATCGCCGTGGCGATGACCTCTTGGCTCTCTCCACTCCTGCATTAGGCCCGAGGGCCGTTGTTTGTTTCACGTGAAACAATCCGCCTGCGCCTCCCAGGTCGAGGTCAGCCGCGCCCGGGCGCCGAGACCACCCACCGCGACTACTCATCCTCCGAGATATACCCCTTGGCAACCAGACGCGCATACTCACTCGCAATAAACATCTCCTCAGGAGACTCAACAACACAACTCACGTGAGCGATCGTGCCCCCCACACTCACACCAACACCCTGAGACGTCACAAAATTCGAGCGGTAATAACCATTTCTATTCTTGCGCCGCTTGGGCTTCCCATACCGACTCGTCAACATCTCACAGAAACGCCGATAAATCACCAAGGCATCCTCCAACGAATCCCCCCGAGCCTCCTCAGGCGCAATATCAGTGATCGGTACACGCATTGACCTGATGTTTCCACCGCTGACAGAGAAGCTCGAGGATAGTTCGTCGGGACGAACATCCGAAGTAAACAAACTCGGCTTATCCTCCGCAGGCACCCACCCGAAGCGGTCGCGTAAGGCGTAGCCATCTTCAACAGTCTTAGGCCAGGGTGAGTCTACCCAGGCCTGGAGGATCTCGATGAAACGTTCATCGGACAACACGGTGAACTCAAAGGACATGATCCTCCTTCACAGGGCCTTGATGGCCTGGTCGACACCGACAACACGCACGCCGCTCACGCACAGGATGGATCACAACCAGCCCCAGCAGCAACCCCACAGGAACCCAAGCCCCCACCGTATGCCCAAGGACGACAGAACTCGGCATCAAGCCAGCGCGCCGCCACACCCCGGCAGTAAGCCCAAGGGTCCCCAAGCCCGACAGCGAGACCAAAGACAGCAGGACTCCATATCAAGCCAACAGGCAGCCGCGCCCCCGCACCACCGAGGCCAGCCACACCCCGGCAGTAAGCCCGAGGCCAGGCGCGCCCGGGTGCCGGTACTACTCATCCTCCGAGATATACCCCTTCGCAACAAGACGCGCATACTCACTCTCAATAAACATCTCCTCAGGAGACTTAATGTAGCATTCAACGAAGGAACGACACCCACCCGGATTGATACCCACCCCCTGCGGAGAAACATATAGAGCCTCGTAAAATCCGTTCCTATTCTTGCGCCGCTTGGGCTTCCCATACCGACTCGTCAGAATGTCACAGAAATGCCGATAAATCACCAAGGCATCCTCCAACGAATACCCCCAAGCCTCCTCCGGCGCAATATCAGTGATCGGAAAGTCAAAAGAACCAATCACACCCTGCCGACTGGTGAAGCTAGCGGAAAGCTCATCAGGCACGACATCAGAGGTGAAAACATCCGGCTTGTTCTCCGAGGGTGTCCATCCGAAGCGGTCGCGTAAGGCGTAGCCATCTTCAGCAGTCTTAGGCCAAGGCGAATCCACCCACTCCTCAAGAATCTCGATGAAACGATCATCAGACAACACAGTGAACTCAAAAGACATGATCCTCCTCTAGTGACCCTTGATGGCCTCGTCAACGCCGACAACACGCACGCCGCTCACGCACAGGATGAATCACAACCAGCCCCAGCAGCAACCCCACAGGAACCCAAGCCCCCACCGTATGCCCGAGGACGACAGAACTCGGCATCAAGCCAGCGCACAGCCACACCCCGGCAGTGAGCCCAAGGGTCCCCAAGCCCGACAGCGAGCCCAAGGACAGCAGGACTCCGTATCAAGCCAGCAGGCGGCCGCACCCACGCACCACCGAGGCCAGCCACACCCCGGCAGTAACCCCGAGGCCAGCCGCGCCCGGGCGCCGAGACCACCCACCGCGACTACTCGTCCTCCGAGATATACCCCTTGGCGACCAGACGCGCATACTCACTCTCAATAAACATCTCCTCAGGAGACTTAACATAGCAGTCAATAAGTGACCGATTACCACCAATACTGATGCCGACACCGCGGGAAGTAACATACGTCGAACGATAGTAACCCCCCTTGTTCCTGCGCTGCTTGGGCTTACCGTATCGGCTCGTTAGGATGTCACAGAAATGCCGGTAAATCACCAGGACATCCTCCAGCGAATCCCCCCGAGCCTCCTCAGGCGCAATACCAGTGACCAGAAAACTGAACGTTCCGATAGAGCCACTCCCTTTAGTAAAGTAACAAGGAAACCCTATTGGGTGAACGTCAGAAGTAAAGACGTTGGGCTTCCCTTCCTTCTGTGTCCATCCGAAGCGGTCGCGTAAGGCGTAGCCATCTTCAGCAGTCTTAGGCCAAGGCGAATCCACCCACTCCTCAAGAATCTCGATGAAACGATCATCAGACAACACAGTGAACTCAAAAGACATGATCCTCCTCTAGTAGCCCTTGATGGCCTGGTCGATGCGGGCGATGTGGGCTGGGTCCAGCTCAATCGGATCGGTCCTAAAGTCTATTCTCCCAGCGTTCCCACTGCGGGCAATCGCGACGTCGGAATACACCGTGACACGCCCGTCCTTGACGGCCTCCCACAACGCCGGGTTCTCACGCATCTTCTGGTGAAAGTCCGTATCCTTAGCCAGGCGATCCCCCACATAGGCAGCCGAACCCTGCTCGACCTTGACCCCGTCAACCTCGTAGGTCCCGATCTTGGCGCTCGTGCCACCCTTACACTCCCCCACATGCAACTCCCCAGGCCGATACCCGATCGTATCCACGTGACCACGACCGGTGCCCGGACCGCCCACTCCGCCGGCCTGAATGATCCCCATCTCATCCCACTTAGCCTCCAGGGCCGCGTGCCCCATCTTCTCGGCGGAACGAGCCTCAGCCACACGCGCAGCAGTCAATTGCTCGGCAGACTCATTCAACTCATCTAAGTAATCACCATCCACACCCTGCTGCCGCAGGTAACTAGTCGTGTCCTCGCGTCGTTTGACCGTCATGTGCGAGCGCGGGTTACGCGGGCTGTTTCGGTTCGGGAAATGCTTATCCAGTGCGCTCTTGAAGGGAGAGGTCACGCGGTCCACGGTACGTTCCAAGCCAACGCGCGTGGCCCGGAATTTGATGCGCTGCTGGTTCATGTCAGCGAGGTGATCAACGGCTGAAACTCCGTCAGGCGTCGAGCGCGACCGGCGACCCTTGACCCAAGACGCGTGGTCGACCAAGTCATCGATCTTGCCGCGCTTGCCCATCATGCCGAAGCCCGGAACCACCGCAGCCAGGCCGGCCTTCATGCTTGTCGCCTTTCCAGACAGGTCGGTGACACTGTGCGAGAGTCTCTGCCCGGCCTCGATCAGGCCATTGATCTTCGGGGACACATCAGCGGTAAAAGCGCTGACCTTCGTAGAGATCTGAGCAGCCACAAGCGGTGCCAGAGTCCCCACCGACAGGACTGCCTCCGCAATCGCCTGAGCGAGTTGGCCGATGATGTCACTAATCGCCCCGACAACCAGGCTTCGTACGATACCCACGACCTCAGCCAGAATGCCGATCGCCGTACTGACCCCTTCCGTAGACGATGCACCACCGCGCAGTGCGTCAACGGTCTTCCCACACCTCGTGCGCGCGGCGTCGGCAGTCTCACCTTCACTCCGGCACAACAACGACGACACGTCCGACTCCATGGAATCGGCCTGGCCACCCATCGCCGCAGCAGTATTCGCCCACGTCTGCGCATGCGCCCGAACCTGATCGGCATTACCAGCCAGCTGATCCATCCACCCCTTGAGCGGTTCGAAGTGCTCGATGAGGAAGCCCGCGCCCCACGACACCAGCGTCGCAATCGGGTTCGTCACGGCCGAGGCCACGTCCGCCACAGCGCCGACCGTGGATAGCCCCACGCCCAGCCAGGATCCCTCCTTCAATGACGAACTAATTGACTCAATGTCCTCAAGAAGTCCAGCACCCTGCGCCGCAGTGGTCGTATCGGTTCGTGTAGCAATCAAATCCTGCGCGCTAACACCGCTTGAAGCAGCACCAGCAGCAGCTCGGGCACCCCGGCCCGCAACATGCGTAGAAGCACCAGCTCCCGCCAAGTCGACGCTCATGGCATCCATGTCCTCACCGAGTTTGCAGAGTCAGACTCCGTCTCCTCAAAACTCGCGGCAGCACCCCGGAGCGCCCCGCCAGTATCGGACGCATGAGTACCAGCTGCAGCAAGCAAATCATGAGCAGACGTAGCAAACATGCCCAGCACAGGACCGATGATCGCTCCCACGATCATTCCGAACCCATCTGAAGAAGGTGCTGCATTGAGTGCGCTAATTCCTTCGCTGACGGCATCGCTCACGGCTTCTGTTCGACCGGCCAACGTCACGACGTCAGCAGTATCGACAGACAGATCCCCTGTGCTCACCACTGCCCCCTCCGATACGGGTTGCGCTCAGGCATACGTCCACGCAGTACTCCCCCAACTACGCGGGGCACGTGCGACTCCTTGCCAGCGCTTTCACGCGCTGACCCGTACTGCTCCAACAGCGCCTTCGCCGGCTGCGAATCCGGCCCATATGCATCGGATGCAACATCAGCCAACTGAGCACCGCGATCAGCAATAGCGTCCTCATAAGCGGAGACAATCCGACTATCTACTACGCCATCCACACTGACTTCCACGACCCGCCCGGCACTATCCACCCGAACAGACACACGCCCAGACGGATCAGACCCTTGCCCCACCACTTCACTGGCACCATCAAGGAATGCCTGAGCAGCCGCTCCCATCCGCTCTGCTTCAGCGCTCGCGACTTTGAGCGCCTTCAACTGAGCCGCAACACGCTCATCGATACCCGCATGCACACCGGACATATCTGTCATGACAACAAATTAGACCCAACACGAGAAACTTGTCAAGCGTTCAAACAACGTAGGTTCACGAGTGCAGCACAGCAGATCATTGACAAAATAGTAGGCCACCGTTCCCACAACATTGTTTCACGTGAAACATCAACACAAGCCAAACCAAGGGTAGAAACCTACGATCGCGGACGGTCCACACCACACAACGCGCACGACCAAATTCCCCGGGGTACGACTACTCGTCCTCGGCGATGTACCCCTTGGCGACCAGACGCGCATACTCACTTGCAATAAACATCTCCTCAGGAGACTCAACAACACAACTCACGTGAGCGATCGTGCCCCCCACACTCACGCCAACACCCTGAGACGTCACAAAACTCGAGCGGTAATAACCATTTCTATTCTTGCGCCGCTTGGGCTTGCCATACCGGCTCGTCAGGATGTCACAGAAACGCCGATAAATCACCAAGGCATCCTTCAGTGAATCCCCCCGAGCCTCCTCCGGCGCAATATCAGTAATCGGAAAGTCAAAAGAACCAATCACACCCTGCCGACTGGTGAAGGCAGCGGAAAGCTCATCAGGCACGACATCAGAGGTGAAAACATCCGGCTTGTTCTCCGAGGGTGTCCATCCGAAGCGGTCGCGTAAGGCGTAGCCATCTTCAGCAGTCTTAGGCCAAGGCGAATCCACCCACGCCTCAAGAATCTCGATGAAACGCTCATCAGGCAGAACAGTGAACTCAAACGACATATCGCGCTCCCTTCCGGCCCCGAACGAGCCTCGCCAACACGGGCATCCACGCCAGCCAGCGGATCGACACATCAGCGGCGCAGCCGTGCGTCCGCGCTGACCGTTCAACACTATCAATTGTTTCACGTGAAACAGTCACGCGCGACGACAACAGCAGCGCCCGTGCCTCGCCCGGAAAGCCAACCATGGCCTCGGCGAAGGAAACGCGAAACGCTGCGCCCAATCACCGGTCCTCATCGCCCCGATAAGCCAGGAAAGTGGCACACTTTACCTATACGGATAACGCGACTCCAAGTAAAGGATGGCACCCCTTGACTCAGCCTTCGACACACGGGGCGACCCCGGCCTCGTCCGGGCGCACGCCCGCGCAGGGTAACCGCCTCGACCCCTGGTACGACGTTTACGCGGACCGCGCACTGAACCTGCGCGCGTCGGAGATTCGCGCGCTCTTCTCCGTCGTCTCGCGCCCCGAGGTTGTCTCCCTCGCCGGCGGTATGCCGAACCTGAAGGACCTCCCCCTCGACCGCCTTGCCGCGTCCGCGGAGAAGCTGATCCGCAACCACGGCGCGCAGGCAATGCAGTACGGCAACGGCCAGGGCTGGGAGGTGCTGCGCGAGCGCATCACCGAGGTCATGGCCTACGACGGCATCGTCGGCGCCGACCCGGACGACGTCGTGGTCACGACGGGCAGTCAGCAGGCCCTCGACCTCGTGACCGAGCTCTTCGTGAACCCGGGCGACGTCGTCCTCGCGGAGGCCCCCTCGTACGTGGGCGCGCTGGGCGTCTTCCGCGCCCGCCAGGCGGACATCGTGCACGTCCCCATGGATGAGCACGGCATCATTCCCGAGGCCTTGGTTGAGACGATCCGCGACGTGCGCGCCTCGGGTCGCACAATTAAGTTCATCTACATCATCCCGAACTACCACAACCCGGCGGGCGTGACCCTGTCGGCGGAGCGCCGCCCGATCATCGCCGAGATCTGCCTGCGTGAGCATGTTCTGATCGTCGAGGATAATCCCTACGGCCTGCTCGGCTTCCACAATGACCCGCTGCCGGCCATCGCCTCGTACAGCCCGGAGGGTGTCGTCTACCTGGGTTCGTTCTCGAAGATGTTTGCGCCCGGTTTCCGTATCGGCTGGGCGTACGCGCCGCACGCGATTCGCGCGAAACTGGTCCTGGCGCTCGAGTCGGCGATCCTGTGCCCGTCGATGGTGGGCCAGATGGCGATCGCGGATTACCTGAGCAACTACGACTGGTATGGGCAGGTGAAGTCGTTCCGTTCGATGTACGCGGAGCGTTGCCGCTCGATGCTGACGGCGCTCGAGGAGTTCATGCCGTCGTGCTCGTGGACGGTGCCGGATGGCGGTTTCTACACGTGGGTGACGCTGCCTGAGGGCTTGGATGCGAAGGCGATGCTGCCGCGCGCGGTGCGCGCTCAGGTCGCGTACGTGTCGGGTACGGCGTTCTTCTACGACGGGCAGGGGTCGAATCACATGCGTTTGTCGTTCTGCTACCCCACGCCCGAGGATATCCGCGAGGGTGTGCGCCGCCTGTCAACGGTGGTCAATGCGGAGAAGGAAATGGTCGATATGTTTGGCACGGCTTCAATTGACGAGGCCGGGGCTGGGTCTAATCGTTAACGTTGCGAAGGAGTAACACACTGTGGCTACGAAAGTTCTGATTATTTCGGGCGGTCTGACGCACGAGCGTGACGTGTCTGTGCGTTCGGGTCGTCGCGTCGCGAATATTCTGGCGCAGGCCGGCTACGAGATTGTCATTTCGGATGTGGATGCGTCGCTGGCGGGGGCGATTGAGTCATTCGCTCCTGACGTGATTTGGCCTCTCGTGCATGGGTCGATTGGTGAGGATGGCTCGTTGCAGTCGTTCCTGGAGTCGTTGGGGATCCCCTTTGTGGGGTCGTCGTCGGTTCATTCGATGTTGGCGTCGAACAAGCCGACGGCGAAGGCTCTGCTGGGTTCTGCGGGGCTGGCGACGCCGGGTTGGGTGACGCTGCCGCAGGCGATTTTCCGTCAGCTGGGTGCGTCGAATGTGCTGTCTGCGCTGGAGGGGTCGGTGTCGTTCCCGGTTGTCATTAAGCCGACGGATGGTGGCTCGGCACTGGGTATTTCGACGGCGCATAATGCGAAGCAGTTGCGTCGGTCGATGGTGGATGCGTTCGCCTACGGCCAGCGCTTGATGGTGGAGCAGCGTATCGAGGGCCGCGACGTGGCCGTGTCTGTGGTTGATTTGGAGGGCGGCCCGGTCGCTCTGCCGCCCGTCGAGGTTGTGACGGACGATGGTCGCTACGACTACGATGCGCGGTACACGACGGATGAGTCGGAGTACTTCGTTCCGGCGCGTTTCTCTCCCGAGGCCTTGGCTGACATGCAGGCCGCGGCCGTGGAGGCGCACACGACGCTGGGTCTGCGGGACTTGTCGCGCATGGATTTCGTGGTCGACGAGGAGGGCACCTGCTGGTGCATCGACGTGAATGTGGCGCCGGGTATGACGGATACGTCGCTTCTCCCCCAGGCGGCGGATGCGCTCGAGGATTCGTCGTTCGCGCAGCTGTGCGCTGACATCGTCGAGTTCGTGGCTGGCGGACGCGTACCCGCCGAGGCCGAGGCGGTCTCTGGGGACGTGGCTGCGGCAGCCGACAACGCCGAGCCGGTGGAGGATGTAGTCACCGACTGATCCCGCATAGGCTATTTGCTCGCGTACTACCCTGCGAGACGCACTGGGCCCGGGAGGACTGTCGTCCTCCCGGGCCCTTCGTGTCTCCGAGAACGAGCCGCGTTGGATCCTACGTCATCAGTCGGTATCTCAACCGTCTACGTGGGGAACGCTGCGGCGACTACAGTGCCGGGGTGTCGGCAGGGCCTGGCCGGGCTTCGAGATCGACCGACCAAGTGGAGGTGGCCGCGGGGCCTGCAGGGCCTGGCCGGGCTTCGAGACGACGCGCCGAGCCGAAGGCTCGCGGCGCGGACGGCGAGCGGGCGGGCAGGCCCCGCGGCGACCGAAACTCACACAGGTGGCTGGACCCGAAGGTAGTCCAAGCACGGATGAGCACCACAAATTCGCTCGTCACGCGCAACAAAATGTGAACGCGTGCCTCAGAACAGGAAACCGAGTTCCTTAAGGCGGGCCTCGGCCTGGTCGGCGCCCTCCCAGACTATGCCCTGGACGCCCAGGAGTTCCGCAGCCCGCACGTTCTCACGCCGATCGTCAATGAACGCAACGTCTTCAACGGGCGTGTTCAGGCGGTGCAGGACGTCCCTGTAGATACCGCGCGAGGGCTTGCAGATACCGTAGTCGCAGGAGAACGCGAAAAAGTCGAAGAGGCTCCCCCACTCGGATCGGCGGATAGCCTTCGCGATCGGGTATGGGGCGTTGGACAGAATACCGACGCGGACGCCCTGGTGGCGCAGCAAACGAACGAGTGCCAGTGAGCGCTCGTTTGCCTCGGCCATGCGCGAAGAGTCGAGCTCGACCAGCGCCTTCAAAAGCTCATGCGACGGCTCGGGTTGACCGCAATCACCTGCGATGCGATCCCAGAAGTCACGGTCGGGCAAGCCCGCATCGTATTCTCCGCGATGCGTCCACATGGCTTGGTCAACGAGAGTTGTGAGGCCGCGCGACTCGTCCCCGAACATGCGGGCGATCACGGCGGGATCGGGGTGTGATTCCACGAGGACGCCCCCGACATCGAAAAGCACGGTGCGCGAACTGCTTTGAGCGTGCATGCCTTTCGCTCCTTCTAGTACTGCGAGAGTCCGACGTCGGATCCTTTAAGAGTAGTTTAAACGTAGTTTCAGCCACAGATTAGAACGGAAAATGTATGATTGGGAACATACTCCTTCTGATCTGCGGAAAGACGTACGAAGCAAACTCAGCGAAGAATGAGGTCTGCGATTCGCTGGAGGTCGTCCGCTCCCGCGAATTCGATGATGATTCGACCTTTCTTACGCCCCTCCGTGATGGACACACGTGTGTCGTACGCATTGGACAGGGCCGACACGACGGTCTCCCCCAGCTGCGACAGCGGACGCTGCTGACGGGCACGCGGACGCGGAGTGGCCTTCGCCTTGCCCAGGCGAACGATCTCTTCGGTGGTGCGCACCGAGAGTCCTTCCGCGACGATACGCTCGGCGAGCCGCTCCATGTCTTCGGCCGTTTCCAAGGAAAGAAGGGCGCGAGCGTGGCCCGCGGTGATGATCTGTGCGGCCACCTTCTTCTGAACGACTGGCGGCAGCTTGAGTAGGCGCAGAGTGTTCGCGATCTGCGGGCGTGAGCGCGCAATTCGTTTGGCGAGCTCTTCCTGAGTCGCGCCGAAATCGGCCATGAGCTGCTGATATGCGCTCGCTTCCTCCAGTGGGTTGAGTTGGGCCCTGTGGAGGTTTTCCAGGAGCGCGTCGCGGAGCAGATCTCCATCGTCGGTCTCTCGGATGATTGCTGGAATCGTGGTTTCGCCGGCGAGCTCGGAAGCGCGCAGGCGCCGCTCACCCATGATCAGCTCGTAGCGGGCCTCGGGCTTCTCAGCGAGGAACTCCTGGAGCTTCGCGGAGCGCCCCTCAGCGGGAATGCTACGAACGACGACGGGCTGAAGAACGCCGACCTCCTTGATGGAAGCGGCAAGCTCCTTCAGGTCGTCCTCATCGAAAACCTCTCGAGGCTGCTTCGCGTTGGGGACGATCTGGTCGATAGCAATTTCAGCGAAGGACGCGCCGGGCACCGGCAAAAGCTCATGCTCATCGGATGTTTCACGTGAAACATCCGACGCAGCCTGAGGGGCGGGCGTGGCGACCGGGGCAGCGACGCGGGTGGAAGGGCCGCTCGGGCTGGGAGCCGAGCCATTGACCCCAGAACCAATAGAGACGGAAGGCTTGCCCGCACGACGGGTGCCGGCTGTGTCCAGACCGGGCATGGTCGGGCGCTTCTTTTTAGCCGAGGCCGTGGATCGCTTGGGCTGCAAAAGGTCCTTTGCGGATCCTCCCCTACCCTTGGCGGACGGGCCCTCCGGGAAGAACACATCGAGCGGACGCGCGGGAGCGACGGGCGCAGCAGGCGACTTCTGTTCACCCGCCTGGGGAATAAGAGCTCCAAGTCCACGGCCAAGGCCGGAATGCTTACGGGTGCCCTTACGGCCCTCAGACTTCGGTGTTACATCCGCCATTGCATAACTCCTTCAATTGCGTTCGTTCATTGTTTCACGTGAAACAATGCCCTGCGCTCAGCTGATGAGCGGCTTTGATCACTTTGTTGAACTTTTGGTCAAGAGTCGTGGTGATTACGTTCTTAGCTACATAAAATCGCCGCTGACATTCAATGTTTCACGTGAAACATTGTTTTACAGTGTGTTGGCAAGCCGATCACACAGTTCGAGCGCAGCCTTGCGATAGGCGATCGAACCAACGTTTCGCGGGTCGTATGTAATCACGGTCTGGGCGTAACTGGGGGCCTCGGAAATGCGGACGCTGCGCGGAATAACCGTGTCGAATGTGTGATCCGGGAAGTGCGCGCGCACCTCGGATTCGACCTCTTCAGACAGGCGGGTGCGCTTGTCGGCCATGGTCAGGAGCATGCCCGAGACGCGCAGACCGGGGTTCATGCTCGCCCCGATACGCTCGACCGTATTCCACAGCTGGCTAAGGCCCTCAAGAGCGTAGTACTCAGCCTGAATGGGAATCAACACCTCGTCGGCAGCAACCATCACGTTGAGCGTCACGAGCCCGAGGGACGGAGGGCAATCAATGAGGACTACGTCGATCTCGGGGTGCTCCGAGACGTACGCTCGAAGCGCAGTCTTGAGGCGGGCCTCGCGGTCCGGGACGTCCACGAGTTCGATTTCGGCGCCGGACAGGTCGATCGTTGCAGGGCACACAAGAATGCCGTCAATGTCCGGGCAAGGCTGAAGGACGTCCGCGAGCTCCGCTCCCCCGATCATCACGTCGTACGTCGACGGTGTTCCCGCGGGGTGCTCGACGCCGAGAGCGCTCGAGGCGTTACCCTGCGCGTCGGCATCGATGACAAGCACCGACAGACCGCCCAGCGCGAGGCCTGCGGCGAGATTGACGGCCGAGGTTGTCTTGCCGACCCCGCCCTTCTGATTGGCGATCGCGATGATGCGCGTCGACGGCGGCTTGCGAAACTCAGCGTGCGCGAGCATCTGCAAATCGGCGATATTGCGTTCGATCTGAGAGGACAGAGGGGTGTTTTCTACAGTCACGTGACACCTTCCTAGCTACTGCCTATAGTCTACGGGCCTCCACCGGCACTTCCTGCATCGAAATCCCGCGATGCAGGAATGGACACAGGATTGCCGAAGTAATCCGTCAAACGGCAAAAGTGTTGTTCTGTAGGATCGATTCTCCTGGCGATGAAGAGCGCAGCATCATCCGTCGATCAGATGCACCCGGAGCACGAGGCGCAGAGCAAAACGACGAAACAATAGCCGTTCGTAGCCTCAGTCACATTCAAACGTTTTACTGCCGTGAGGTGAGCGACGTCGATGCCGCTTCGAATACTATTCAATTCTTGAAATATTCATCGCTTGCACTGGTCGACGGACGAACGAGGCTACGACACCACCACAACGCATGAACGCGGCTGCCAAGAGACACCGCCCGACGTGTATGGCGCCGACTTGACCACTTTCGGCGCTTGGGGAAAGGCTGCTTCGGGACTCCCGCTCCGACAGTGCAGTCGATAGTCCCAACGAGCACACGAGCACACGATACCCAACCTATCCCGCCGCAGAAAAACCTGACCATACGCGGCAGCACCTCCCCTGCCGCAGCACAGAAGTACGTCACCAACACGCACCAAGATGCGCCTCCCTCCCGCGCCGCCCCGCAGAAAACGCCGACAGTGGGCTCGATCATCCCGGCAGCACGCACTGAGGCCCGACGTACCCGACACGCCACACCACAGAAACGCCTCACGACGAACCAGCGCGCCCAAACCGTAGTCGACTACACCCCAAAAACCCCATGTCACCCCCATTCCACCGAGGTCGACTGCACTTTGAGCAAGCACTCGGGGGGTTTTGCGACCATAGACCCCTCCACGGGCACGCGACGCCGGCCCATACGAGCAACCACGCGGGGGGTTTTGCGACCATAGACCCCCGACACGCCGGCGACACGCCGCAACGCAGCGCCTATGGTAGCAATTCCCCCCAAGCCACCAACAAAGACAAGCCACGACAAACAGACGAAGACGTGCCGAACACGACCAACACAGCCACCTAAAGAGCACGCGGCCCTGGCCCTTCCAAGCAACCACGGGGGGTTTTGCGACCATAGACC
>CABKMZ010000050.1 GCA_902373545.1 uncultured Actinomyces sp.
GATGAACTACGCCCGCAATTCATCGTCCCGAAGGAATCGACCTGTCGATCATAGCCTCACGGCGGATGGGCGCGCAACCGGCGCGTCTCGCCCGACAATACGACATGCGCCCGCCGAATCGTTTTGGCCGCGCGCCCCGCAAGCCGGCCCGCCGCTCACTGTCGAGCGCCAGGTCCAGCGTGCTCACCCGCCCGCGCGCCGCTCGCCCCACCCGCCGAGTCCCTGCCCGCGACCGTCCGCTCCCGTCAGGAGGTACCCGGCGCGGATACACTGAGGGTCGTGTAATCGATTGGAGGGCCCATGCCTCGTCCCGTGGTGGCAGCAGCCATCGTTGACTCGTTGGAGAATCCGACCGTGCTGCTCGCCTGTTCGCGCGCGTACCCGGAGGAGCTGCGCGGCCTGTTCGAGCTACCCGGCGGCAAGATCGAGGATGGCGAGGACGCGGTGGGCGCGCTGGAGCGCGAGATTTCAGAGGAGCTTGGCGCGCGCCTGACGATCGGTGAGCGCGTGTGCCCCGATGGTGGTCTGTGGTGGCCGATTGTGGGCGGGCGAGTGATGGGTGTGTGGCTCGCTGAGGTTGCTCCGGGCTCGCCGGCTCCGCGCGCGGGCGCCTCGCACCTGGAGGCCCGGTGGGTGCCCATTGCTGACCTGGCGGACTTGGCGTGGATCGTCGCCGACCTTCCCATCGTCGAGGCCGTGGTTGCGCACTGTGGCCGATGATGCCTCGTGCGGCGGGCTCGGTCGGTGCGGCGGGCGGGGCCAGGAGTGCGCGGAGGTCACCCGGCCTCGGGCGGACGGGGCCAGGAGTGCGCGGAGGTCACCCGGCCTCGGGCGGGCGGGGCCAGGAGTGCGCGGAGGTCACCCGGCCTCGGGCGGGCGGGGCCAGGACAAACCCGGGCCAGCGTGCATGAGGTGAGGGTCGCTTTCCTATCATTTGACGACACATAGGGGCGAGGTGTCAGAATGAGCGCATGCCGAAGATTATTGGCGAGTCACTCGCCTCTCACCGCGAGCTGACTCGCACCCGCCTGTTTGAGGCGCTCGGGTCTCTCATGGCCGAGCAGTCCTTCGAGTCGATCACGATGAGCCAGATCGCCGAACGTGCCGGCGTGGGTCGCACCGCGGTCTACAACCACTTCGCGGACAAGGAAGTGCTCCTGCTCGCGTACATGCGCCAGGTGACCGAGGAATTCACGGCGGTGCTGACGCAGCGCCTCGCGGCCGAGCCCGATCCGCTCATGCGCCTGCGCCTCTATATTCGTTCGCACCTGCAGATGACGAGCCGCTACCACGTCAAGGCTGGTATGGGGTTGCGTCGCCAGATGTCGGGCCGAGGCGCCTCCCACCTGCATGATCATGCGGGGCTGGTGGGCGAAGTCCTCATTGGGATCCTTGACGAGGCCATGGATCGTCACCTGATCGTGGCTCAGAATACGCTGGGGGCGGTTCACCTGATCCACGCGACGCTTGCGGGCCAGCGCCTCCCCAAGGACGCGGCGCATCGTGAGTCGGCGCTGGTCCTCGTGGAGACCTTTATTTTGCGAGGCCTGGGCGCCTCGGAGGAGAACGTGCGTCACGTCACCGCTTCGCCTCTCCCGTTGTGGGAATAGCGGGCTCGCCGGGACCGTTGATTCAGACAGAACACAGGGGCCGTCCGGCCTCGACCAACTTGCTGACCAGAGCGTCGGCGCTACAAGGAGAGATATGGCTACCGTTACTCTGACGCAGGAGAACTTCGAGCAGACCGTGTCGTCTAACGATATTGTTCTGGTTGATTTCTGGGCGACCTGGTGTGGCCCGTGCCGCCAGTTCGGCCCCGTCTTCGAGGCGGCTTCCGAGAAGTACCCGGACGTTGTTTTCGGCAAGATTGACACGGATGACCAGCAGCAGCTGGCGATGGCCGCGCAGATCACGTCGATCCCGACGCTGATGGCCTTCCGTGATGGCATTGCGGTTTTCCGTCAGTCCGGCGCTCTGCCGCTGTCCGCTCTGGAGGACCTGGTTTCTCAGATCCAGAACCTGGACATGGACGACGTGCGAAAGAAGATCGCCGAGGCCGACCAGGCCGAGTGATCGCGTCATAGCTGATGACGGGCCCCGAGGCGTGCGCCTCGGGGCCCGTTGTTATGTCCTATCACCCTTGTGTGTGCTCACAGTGCAGTCCACGTCGCCCACATCACCCCTTTTTGGCATTATTCGCCGAGGTGGTCTGCACTTTGGGCGCGGTGTCCATCGCTCGCGCGTGTAAATGGGGGGAATTGCAACCATAGGCCTCCGACACGCCGGCGACACGCCGACAGAGATCTTCTATGGTTGCAATTCCCCCCAATCGCGCAGGCGTGGGTCGGGCTGTGTGGGTGAGGCGGCAGGTGGCGCTAGCGTGCGTGGTGTGTGCTGGTGGCGGCTGGGTCGGGCTGTGTGGGCGAGGCGGCAGGTGGCGCTAGCGTGCGTGGTGTGTGCCGCTGGAGGCTGGGTCGGGCTGTGTGGGCGAGGCGGCAGGTGGCGCTAGTGTCTTGCTGGGCGGCAGGTGATGAACTCACGGTCCGCATGGTCGCCGACCATGAACGAGTATTCGCCGACGATCTCGAAGCCGTGGCGCGCGTAGAAACGCTGCGCGCCATAATTCTCGCTCCACACGCCGATCCACAGGGTGCGCGGCCCCTCACGCTCGAGCCACTCCAGCCCGGTGCGCAGCAGGAGGGTTCCGCGGCCCCCGCCCTGGTACCCGCGCAGGATGTACAGCCGCTGGATCTCCCCGTCGCCGGGCGCGACGTCGGGGTGGGGCAGGTGCGCCGGGCACGCGGTTACGTATCCGATGGGGGAGCGCTCGGGGGACGAGGCCTGGGTGCCTTCCCCGGCCCGCGCGGTATCGGGACCGGCGGCGTCGTGGCGCTCGTTCGCGTTGATGGTGGAGGGGGAACCGGAGGACACGTGAGCGAGGGACCCGGCCTCGTCCTCCGGGGAGGGGGAACCGGGTGCATCTTCGAAGAGGAGCCAGGTTGCGTACTCAGGGTCCTCCAGTTCGGCGCGTAGGACGGCGGGGGAGTAGGCCTGGTCGAGGAAGGCTGTCAAGTCTTCCGCCGTGTAGAGGCGACCGAAGGTTTGGGTGAAGCACTCGCGGGCGAGCGTGGACAGGGCGGGTGCGTCGTCGGGCTTGGCGCGGCGGATCATGGTGTCCTCTCGGTCGGGGTACCCCCATCGTAGGCAGGAGGTTGCGGGCGCGCTCCCATTGCCGAGGCGCCGGCTGAGTGTCCGCCCTGTCGGCCGCGTCTCGGGCGCGCTCCCATTGCCGAGGCGTCGGCTAGCTGTCCGCCCTGTCGGCCGTGACCGCTGGGCTGGAAGGGCTTGCGAGCTTGCCGGTCTGGCAGGAGCTCCTCGCCCCGGCGCGGGCAAGGTGGCAGCCGCTGTCGGCCGCGCCCCAGACGCGCCCGTCAAGCCGCCCCGAGGCTCCCCTGATTGTTCCCTGACGCGATGTGTCAACCCTTGCTCCACAAGTGATTCCTGCCATACAATTGGCTGACTGGCGCACATCGAAGGAGACGGACGTGGCACGTAAGACCCGCACCGCGCAGGTGCTCGATATTGTCAAGGCGCTCGCGTGGGTCGTTATCGCGGTGTCCCTGGTGAAGTTCGCCTTCTTTCCCGCGGCGGCCGAAGAACAGACGAGCGACGGCATGGACCCGGGCGGCACGTTTGGGCAGATGACGATCCCGGTGGGCCGGGCGGACATCACGAACACCGTGAGTCTGACGGGTACGATCCAGGCGGACGAGCCCGTCAACGCTCGCGCGACGCTGGATGGCGCGGTCGTGCGCGTCTACGTCAACGACGGTGACACGGTCGCCAAGGGTGACGCCCTCATCCAGATTCGCAAGGAAATCCCCGGCGAACCAAGGCAGGTCACCGACGAGGACGGTAACGTCACGACGGAAATCGGACAGCCGACCTATAAATACGAGACGGTTGCTGCCCCCGGCGACGGCAGGGTGTCGACGAGTGTTCTGGTAGGGCAGCAGTTCGCGATCGGTGACACGGTTGCGTCGGTCGCACCCTCCACGTTCTCGGCTGTCGCCGCCCTGAGCGCCGACCAGATGTACCGCCTTCAGGAGGCCCCTTCCACCGCGACCGTCACCATCAAGAACGGCCCGGCGCCCTTCGAGTGCTCCGACGTCAAGCTCGTCAGCCCGACCGGCAAGACGCAGGATCCCAAGAACCCGGGGGCCTCGGATAACTCGGCCACGGCCTCGACGGACTTGAAGGCTCGCTGCGCGATTCCCTCCGACCAGACGGTGTTCGCGGGCCTGCAGGTCAGTATCGAGATGACGACGGGCTCGGCCACGGGCGTGCTCGCCGTTCCGGTCTCCGCGGTTGAGGGCCGCTACCAGACCGGCACCGTCTACGTGCCGACCTCCGACCCGGCCAACCCGGAGAAGCGCTCGGTGACTCTGGGGCTGACGGACGGCAAGATGGTCGAGGTCAAGGACGGCCTGGAGGAGGGCGAGGAGATCCTCGAATTCACCCCGACCGCGACGAAGGACAACCAGGACGATCCCTACGGTCCGGGGCCCGGAGCGGGGACGGATGGCGGGGCCATGGACGGAGCCGCGGACGCGTCCGACGGGACGGGCGCGCGATGAGCCTGGTGTGCCTGCGGGGCGTGACCCGAACGGTCACCCTGCCTGACGGCGAGGACCTGCATATTCTGCGTGGTGTCAATCTGGACGTCGCGGCGGGAGAACATGTCTCGATCGTCGGCCGGTCGGGCACGGGTAAGTCGACGATGCTCAACATCATCGGCCTGCTGGATACCCCCACGTCGGGCACCTACGAGCTGGACGGCGTGGACA
The DNA here is from genome assembly GCA_902373545.1 of uncultured Actinomyces sp. Lineage (GTDB taxonomy): Bacteria > Actinomycetota > Actinomycetes > Actinomycetales > Actinomycetaceae > Pauljensenia. The sequence goes on from CABKMZ010000050.1 coordinate 4,848, forward strand.
CGACGCGCCTGAGCGAGGGGCGTCGCGCCCGCATGCGGGGGGCGGATTTCGGCTTCGTCTTCCAGCAATTCAACATTTTCGCGGCGCGCACGGCCGCCGAAAACGTCGAGGTACCCCTCATGTACGCGTCGGGTGCGCAGCTGCTGCGCAGGCGCGCGATCGCCTTGGACATGCTGGAGCGCGTGGGCCTTGGGGACCGCGCGGACTCTCACCCGGGTGAGATGAGCGGCGGCGAGCAGCAGCGCATCGCGATCGCCCGCGCCCTCGTGCGCCGCCCGCGCGTGATCCTCGCCGACGAGCCGACCGGCGCCCTCGATCCAGACACGGGCCGCGCGGTCATGGCCCTCCTGGAGGAGGTCGCCCGCGAATCCGACTCGGCGCTCATCGTCATCACGCACGATATGGCGGTCGCCGCCCGCGCCTCGCGCGCCTACGAACTGTATGACGGTGTCCTCCACGAGGTCGCCGATCCCTCCGCCCTGATCCAGCGCGCAGAGGCTGGGCACATCGAGCCCGCCGGGACCGAGATCAGCGGCAACGTGTCTAGTGTCGCCGCGCCCGCCGACCTCGAGTCCGCCCACTTTGGGGACGAGGCCGTGGCCGCCTCCGCTCTCGTCTCTCCTCCTCCGTCGCCACCCGCGCAGGTCCGTGCACCGGAGCCGGGTGCTCCTCGCGCGGCGAGTGGGACGGTCAGCGGGACGGTCAGCGGGACGGTCAGTGACGCGGCAAGCGGGGCGGAAAGTGGGGCGTCGGCGCGTGCGCAGGCCTCTCGGATCCCGGTCCCGCCGCAGGCCGAGGCCCCCTTGGCCGAGGTGGTCGGCGCGGGTGAGGAGGGTGCATCGTGAACGCTGTGAGCCAGGTCGTGGGAGCCCTCATCGAGGCGTGGGGCGAGGTGAAGGTCCAGAAGGCCCGCGTGGTCCTCTCCCTGGTGGGAGTGGTTGCCGCGGTGGCCGCCATGACGGTCGTCATCGCGCTGGGCGACCTGATCTTGCAATCCTCGCGGGAATTGGCCGAGCTTTACGAGGGGCGCTCGGTGACGCTGCGCCTCGCTCCGGAACAATCATCGGCCAGCCAGGGAGGCCCCTCGAATGGCGGACCCTCCCAGGAGTCCGGAACCGGGGAGGGCGCCCAGGCCTCGTCGACTGTCGCGCGACCCGACGAGAAGGACCCGGTGAGCGACGCGATGGCGACGCTCGCGGACCGACACGACATCCGCTACTGGTCGCGCCTGTCCAGCTCGGGCGGCGAGATCGTCGAGGTCCGCCAGGCCCGCACGTCCGGGCAATTCCGCGGCTACCCGGTGGTGCGCACGCAGGATATGTTCAACGACGTCACGATCCAGTCGGTGGACCCCTCATATGAGGTGATTTTCCGCACCCGCATGCTCGCCGGGCGCTGGGTGGCCGCGAGCGACGCGGACCAGCGCTTGACCCCCGTCGTCATCTCCGAGGTCCTGTGGAATCAGCTGGGACGCGCCCCCATCGACCAGGTCCCCATCGTCCTACACACCACCGACGGCACCGCGCTGCGCGTCGTCGGTGTCACGAAAGCGAAGAGCCGCTTCGACATGCCGACCCTCTACGTGCACTATGACGCGGCGCGCGCCGCCCTGCCGCAGATGGGACAGCCCACGATGATCGCGTGGGTCGGCCCCGAGGATGCCGAGCAGGCGCGCACGGTGCTGCCGCGTGCCCTGGCCTCGATCCTTGGTGACGGATGGCGCGTGAGCGTCACCGGCGGCGAGCACCAGGACACGGGCGAGGAACAGCTGGGGACGATCTCCCGCGTCATCATGATTATCGGAGGCATTATCGTCTTTCTCGGTGCGCTCGGCCTCCTCAACGTCGCGATCGTGACCGTGCGCCAGCGCGTGCGCGAAATCGGTATCCGCCGCGCCGTCGGCGCCTCCGCCGCGCGCGTCTTCTTCGCTGTCTTCATGGAGTCGGTGGTCGCGACCTTCGTCGCCGGCGTCATCGGCGTGGGGATCGCGGTTGTCGTTGTGCGTTTCTTGCCGCTCGAATCGATGGGAATCGCCCTCAGTGAGACACCGGCCTTCCCCGCCGGCGCGGCCATCGCGGGCGTCGCCATCTCCACGAGCATCGGTGCTCTGTGCGGCATCATCCCGGCGCTCGCGGCCGTGCGCATCAAGCCAATCGACGCGATTAGGTATTAGTAGTCGCCGAGGCCGTGGCTGGTGTCCCGATGTCGCGTGGGTTCGCGGTCGGGGAGTGGGCCTCGTCCGTGGTGGGCGAGTGGGAGGTTGGCGTCCCGTGTGGCCACGCGGTGTGGCGTCCGGGTCAGCGGGGAAGCGTCACTCGCTTGGTGTCCTCGTTGAAGACGATCATGCCTTCCTTGAGGAGGGCGCGGTAGACGCGGGTGGGCTGGTAGCGGTCGCCGCCGTCGAGGCGGGCGGCGTCGAGGACTCGGCGCTTCGTCAGGCCCTCCCTACCTTCGAAGTGCGCGGCGCGCAGTGCCTTCATGATGCGGCCGCGGGCCTGGCGGTCGGTGCCCGTGTAGGGCTGGGGCGTGGGGCGCTTCTCATCCTTGGGGAATCCGGCGGTGGCCCACGCGCAGTGTTTGTGCATGATGCATTCATCACAGCTGGGGGAGAGCTGGGTGCAGACGAGGGCCCCGAACTCCATGAGAGACAAACTGACCTCCGCGGCGAGGTGTCCATCTGTTGGGAGCAGGGTTGCGGCGCGCGCGGTTTCTGATTTGGAGGGCGTTGAGCGGGGAGGGAACTCCCGGCCGTCGAGAAATCTGACCAGCACTCTACGGACGTTCGTGTCCAGAACTGGGACGCGGATTCCGTGGCGGAAGGCGAGCAGCGCGCTGGCTGTGTACGTGCCCACGCCCGGCAGAAGAGTCAGCTCTTTCATGGTGAGGGGCACCTGACCGCCGTGTTTCTCGACGATGGTGCCCGCACAGTTTTTGAGGCGCAGCGCGCGTGACGGATAGCCCAGATTTGCCCAGGCTACAATGATATCTGCGGAGGATGCGTCGGCCAGGTCTGCGGGTGTGGGCCATCGGTGCATCCATTCAATCCAGATCGGCTGCACGCGCGACACCGGGGTCTGTTGGCTCATGATCTCGAAAACGAGGGTGCCCCAGTCGGACACGTCGTCGTGTCGCATGGGCAGGTTGCGCTTGTTGGATGCGAACCAGCGGGGAAGGTCATGGAGCAGTGTCTGCGAGGCCTCGGCCGTTGGATTTATGAACACCCTGTCAGTGTAGAGAGAGTTGTCTGATGCCTGCGCTCCCAGCGACCCAGTCTGTGAGGTGGAGCATAAAATTCGTTGACAGTTGTATAAACGGTAAAGGTCCGCTAGTCTGACCGTGCTCTCAGAAACGCCCCGCGCCTTGCGGGGTTCCATCAACAACAGGAGACATAATGTCCGCTCCTCAGCAGCCCGGTTACGGCCAGCCCGGCTTCAACGCCCCCGTCCAGGGCAAGTCCCGCATGGTCGCCGGCCTCCTCAACTTCTTCCTCGGCGGCCTCGCCGTTGGTGACTTCTACCTCGGCCACATGAAGATCGGCGCAATGCGCGCCGGCGCCTTGATCCTCGGCTGGGTCATCATGATTATCGGTGGCGCCATGGACAGCGCCGTCGTCGCCGGCCTCGGCTACCTGTTCGTCCTCGCGCTTGGCGTCTTTGGCCTCGCGTGCGCCATCATGACCTTCATGGGCAAGTGGATCTACGAGAAGGACGCCAACGGCGTTCCCACCGTCTGAGTTGTGCGAATGCGTTTGAACTGACGCGCACTCTGTGAGAGTGTGGGGCCCAGCTGATGCTGGGCCCCACACTTTTGTATCTAGCCCGGGGTGTGTCGGTCGAGCCAGTCGCTGATGGGTGAGCTGTTGTCGCGCCAGCGTGTGAATGCTGTGGGTGTATTGGCCGAGCGTTTCGCTGTTGCGAGGGCGTCGGCTTGCCGGGTGAAGTGTCTCGGGTTGCGCTGGCAGCTGGGCCCGAGGCCTGGCGTTGTTAGCCCCTTAATGCGCAGCTGGGCCCTATAGGTGGAGCGTGGGCGACCCCGCCCACACTGCCACCCATGGGGTTAACCTGCGCATCGACGGGCGCGCACAGCCACTTCTCGGGCGATCACTCCACCGATCAGAGGCGCACGGCTACCAGTCGGGCGAGCCTTGCCGCCAGACGTACCCGCGCGCGTCGCCGCAGGCGCAGCAGCGTGGGGCGCTGCGCGCGTGAAGGCATGGCACCCCTGCCCCTGACCCAGGTGACAAACAGTCTACGGGTGGATTCGGGGTGACGTCGGGGTGGTTGCGGGTACCGTGATGGGGGCGGTGCCGCTAGGATGTGGCACTGCGGCCACACAAAGGCCACCCCACGACAATCGAAAGGCTTAGCCATGACGACGCCCGATCCCCTGGCCAACCCCATCAAGCCCGAGGACGATACCCAGGCCTCGATCCCCGCGCCTGAGGCGCCCAGCTTCCCCCAGGCCTCGGCCCCCTCCTTTGACGAGGCGACCGCCACCCCCGGTGCCACCACCTACGGCACCGCCTACGACCCCGCTGGCGCGGCGCCGGAGGCGCAGGCCCAGGACGCGCAGCAGCCCTACACTCAGCCCGCGTTCGGCCAGCCCCAGGACCCCCAACAGGGCTACGCCCAGCCCGCGTTCGGCCAGCCCGCGTTCGGCCAGCCCGCCTTCGCTCAGGGTGTCTATGCGAACCCGCCCAAGCAGTGGATCATTGCCCTGCTTCTGGCGTTCTTCGTGGGCCCGCTGGGTATCCACAACTTCTACCTGGGCTACAACAGCCGCGGCCTGATCCAGCTGCTTCTGTCCGTTATCGTCATCGGCCTGCCCATCACCGCCATCTGGGCGTTCATTGAGTTCATCATGATCATCATGCGTTCCGGCTCCTACGGCTGCGACGCCACGGGCCAGCCGCTGGTGTGACCTGGGGTGTTGTCGCGGCGCTGAGTATGCGACAATCAAGTTATGCTGCTCAGTGACCGCGACATCAACGCCTCCCTGGATTCCGGCCGCATTCGGCTGGATCCTCTGGATCGTGACCTGGTCCAGCCGGCCAGTATCGACGTGAGGTTGGACCGGCTGTTCTGCCTTTTTGATAATCACCGCTACCCGGTGATCGACCCCGCGGCGGACCAGTCGGACCTGGCGCGCCAGGTGGATGTGGGGCCGGATCAGCCCTTCGTCTTGCACCCCGGTGAGTTCGTCCTGGGTGCCACGTACGAGCTGGTGACCCTCGGCGACGACATTGCCGCGCGACTGGAAGGCAAGTCGTCGCTGGGGCGCCTCGGCCTCCTCACTCATTCCACCGCGGGCTTCATTGACCCCGGTTTCTCCGGTCATGTGACCCTGGAGCTGTCCAATGCGGCGACGATGCCGATCCTGCTCTACCCGGGCATGAAGATTGGGCAGCTGTGCTTCTTCGACCTGTCCTCCCCGGCTGAACATCCCTACGGCTCGCAGGGTGCGGGTTCGCACTACCAGGGCCAGCGAGGCCCGACGCCCTCCCGGACTCACGAGCGTTTTACGCGCACCCGTATCGATCGGTGACATGATGACGTCTCATCCTCCTCTTCCGTCCAGGCGTGAGCGCATGCGTGCCGAGCGCGCGGCACGCGGTGCAGCGACCGAGTTAGCTGCGCCGCCCCCGCCGGAAGCGGCAGACCTGCCTCCGGCGGCGCCTCCGCCACCAGCACCTAGCGATCATTCCCTGGCTGCTCCGCCTCCTCCCGAAGCGGGGGATATTCCGCCGACCGCGCCTCCTCCGCCGACGCCTCCGTCCGGTGTGCCCGCCCCGGGCGCGCAGGGGAGAGAGAATCAGTCCACGACGACGCGTACGGGCGTGATCACCGGCGTCGCCCTGCCGGGTATGACGCCGCGCCCCGACCAGATCACCAACCGGGGCGACGAGCCGCCCCCCGCGCCCGTGAGGCGTTCCCTCAAGGAACGCATGGCGAGCGCGCGTCCCAGTTTCGCGGACCCGCTGCTCACGGCCGTGACGGGCAACCCGCTCACGCAGACGCACGCCTCGCTGGTGGGGATGACCACGACGGAGCACGCCTTCCAGATCGCGGCCGATGGTGAGGTCACGGGGGCCGAGGCCGCCGCGCCGATCGCCGCCGCCATCGAGGTGAGTGAACCCGCGGGTGTCATCGACCTGGACGAGGCGCTGAGTAATCACCTCCTCTTGGTGTCCGAGGCGGTGGATCCGGCCGAGCTGGAGGCCCTCGCGATCTCCATGTGGGACGATGCCAGCTGGATCGCCCCGGGTCGCCTGCGCTTGTCGTCCGAGGCTGAGCTTGAGGGCCCGTGGTCGCTCGATCAGCCGACGCGCGCCGAGCTGGGCACCCCGTCCATGCTGACGAACGCGTGGATCCTGCGCTGCCCGGCCTCGCGTGCGCAGGACAAGCCGAGCCCGGTGATGGGTGAGTGGGCGAAGGCGTTTCCCGAGGGGATGCCCATCGGTCTGGAGTACCTTGTCCTCGAGGCGTTGAACCGTATGGCGCGCCGCCTGGCCGGGGGTATGCGCATCGCGGGTAGCGGCTACGTCATGGTTCCCGACGCCGACTCGGCGGTGAACTTGACGGTGTACTCGCCGCGGTGGATTAATCCCGAGGACCTGCTGGCCGCGATGCGCGAGCGCGCCGGATTCGAGCAGATGAAGGACGCGCGCGACATCGTCCCCGACGTTCCCGAGGCTCCCGCGCTCAGCCCCGCGCAGGCCGCGCATATCGAGAAACTGAAGGCGGAGCTGGGGCCTGTTCGCGAGGACATCGCCTCTAAGATCGCCAAGGCTCGCGAGGAGCTGGAGGCCCAACGCAACGAGCCGCAGGTCGTCGACGGCTACGCGCTGATGAGCCCGATCGGTAACCGCTCCGACATGATGATCGAGGTCCACGCGGTCCCCACGCCCCCGCGCGTGCTGCGCTGGGAGCCGTGGACGACGGGCGCGATCATCGAATATCAGGTTCGTTGGCTGCCCGGCCTGACCCCGACGCCCGGCGCGTCCTCGATGAGCCGCACGGCTCGCCTGGAGCGCCTGCGCTCGACGCAGGACGTGGAGAAGGCCGCTGGCTTGATCGCGACGCTCGTGGGTGGCAACGTCATCGACGAGGATGGTTTCCTCGTCGGCTTGGCGGAGGTCACCGACGAGGAGGACGACGAGTAGCCACCTGTAGACGGCGCGTATCCCACCCGCTAGGGTGTCTGTGTTCGCACTCCAGCTCATACGAAAGGGCACACCATGAAGCTCTCTGCACGCAACCAGCTCCCCGGCACCGTCGTTGAGGTCTCTCAGGGCGCCGTGAACGGCATCGTCAAGATCGAGGTCGCCCCCGGCCTGGTCATCTCCTCGTCGATCACGAACGCCGCCATCGAGGAGCTCGGCCTGACCGTCGGCTCCCAGGCCGTCGCCGTCATCAAGGCCTCCAACGTCATCGTTGGTGTCGAGGACTGATCCTTTCAAACGTCGCAGTGCGGCCCCGCAGGTTTTCCTGCGGGGCCGCACTGTGTCTGGGGCCTGTGACTACTGCCCGCGCTTGACGGACTCCAGCAGCATGACGGCCACGTCGCGCACCTCGGGCAGCTTTCCGCTCGCGGTCATCGACGAGGCCGGGGTGGCCTCGTTGGTCGCCCCGCCCTGGTCGGCGGCGTCGGAGGAGACGAAACCGGCGGACGTGCCCGAGGCCGAGCCGAGCATCTGGGAACAGAACGGGCAGGCCGTCGCGACGACGTCCGCGCCCGTGGCCGCGGCCTCGACGATGCGGGCATCCGCGATACGGGTCCCGCGCGTCTCCTCGAACCAGGCGTGCGCGCCGCCTGCGCCGCAGCACATCGCGCGGTCGCGGTTGCGCGGCATCTCGACGAGCTCCACGTTCGGCAGGGAGCCCACGAGCTCGCGCGGCGGCTCGTAGACGCGGTTGTGGCGGCCCAGGAAGCAGGCGTCGTGGTAGGTGACCTTCAGGGGCGCCCCGACCGAGGGAGCGTTGCCCGCGGACTGCGCCCCGGCCTCGTCGGCGGTGTCCGCGCCCGCGGAGTCCGCAGAGGCAGCGGAAGCAGATGAGGTGGTGGGGGCCACCGGCGTGAGCAGGCCGTCGCGCACCAGGCGGTTGAGGAGCTGCGTGTGGTGGACG
>CABKMZ010000051.1 GCA_902373545.1 uncultured Actinomyces sp.
CCCCGTCAACAACGCTTTTTTTCACCGCGATCGGCACCCTGCTGTTCTTCCTGATTACGGCGGGCCGTCTGCCCTCGTATCTGGGTTCCTCGTTCGCGCTGATCGCGCCGATCCAGGCAGTCAGCTCCTCCCTGGGCCCCTCCTACGCGCTCGGCGGCATCATTTCTGTGGGTGCGACGCTCGCGCTCGTCGGCCTGATCGTTCACTTCGCGGGCGTACGCTGGATTGACGCGGTGATGCCGCCCGTGGTGACGGGCGCGATCGTGGCGCTCATCGGCCTGAACCTGGCGCCCGCCGCGTGGAACTGGGTGAAGCAAGGCCCGATCACGGCCGTCGTGACGATCGTGTCGATCTGCCTCGTGACCGTCCTCTTCAAGGGCATCCTCGGTCGCCTTTCCATCCTGATTGGCGTGCTGGTCGGCTACCTGGCGGCGATCTTCCAGGGCGAGGTCGACTTCTCCAAGGTGAGCGACGCCGCTTGGATCGGCTTCCCCGAGTTCCACACCCCCGCCTTCTCCGTCTCGACGCTCGGCCTGTTCCTGCCGGTCGTCTTCATCCTGGTCGCCGAGAACGTCGGCCACGTGAAGTCGGTGTCCGCAATGACGGGCGAGAACATGGACGACCTGACGGGCCGCGCGCTCGTCGCGGATGGCCTCTCCACGATGCTGGCCGGCAGCGGCGGCGGCTCGGGTACGACCACCTACGCCGAGAACATCGGCGTTATGGCTGCGACCCGCGTGTACTCGACGGCGGCGTACATCATCGCGGCCGGCGTCGCCCTGGTCCTGTCGATGCTGCCGAAGTTCGGTGCCCTCATCGCGACGATTCCCGCCGGCGTCCTGGGCGGCGCTGGCACGGTCCTGTACGGCATGATCGGCATGCTGGGCGTTCGCATCTGGGTGCAGAACCGCGTGGACTTCTCCAACCCGGTGAACCTGAACACCGCCGCGGTCTCCCTGATCGTCGCGATCGCAAACTTCACGTGGACCATCGGCAACATTTCGTTCGAGGGCATCGCGCTGGGCACGGCCGCCGCTCTGCTGATCTACCACGGCATGCGCCTGATCTCGAAGCTGCGCGGCACGAACCTGGAGGCGGCGACGCCCGCGTCCGCGCCGTCGGGTTCGGAGCTGGAGGGCGAGGCGTACTCGAAGCGCCACCGCTCCCCCGCGCCGCAGGCTGACGCCTGATCTGACGCGTTCATTGACGAGGCCGGGGCCTGGTCGCTCTCTCACCGTCACGTGGTGGGTTGGGTCTCCGAGCGTAATTGACGAGGCCGGGGCCTGGTCGCTCTCTCACCGCGAGGTGGGAGCGTGGCTGGGCCCCGGCCTCGTTCGTCTCCATAATTCCGCACGTAATTCCCCCAGCGCGCCGCGATCCTCGTCAGCGCAATGCTTGAAATTCCAACGTTTTCAGGCACACCCACAAAGTGACCGGATGAGAATTACGTGCGAGTTCTCAGAGGAAGGCGGGGGCCACAAGGATGCGCGCGACAACAAAACCCCCGCACATCAGTCGCCCGAAGTCCCCTCGCCGCGCAGCTCGTCGAGCAGGCCCGCGGTGATGATGCCGGAGGGCAGGGCGACGACGGCGACGCCCATGAGCGAGGAGATCATGGCGATGGTGCGCCCCACGTCGGAGGATGGGTAGAGGTCGCCGTAGCCGACGGTCGTCAGGGAGACGACCGCCCAGTACACGGCGTCGAAGAAGGTATCGAAAGTGTCCGGCTCGACGTTGAAGATCACGAGGGCACTCACGAGGATGTAGCCAATAGCGAGGCAGAGGACGGCGAGCAACGCCTCCCTCTGCTTCTCGAACACGGCGGCGATGGCGGAAGTGCTCTTCGAGTAGCGGATGAGCTTGAAGGCCCGCAGCGTGCGGAAGAGGCGGAGCGCTCGCAGCGTGCGCAGCGCGTCGTTGAGGGCACTGAAAACAGGCAGGATCGACAGTAAGTCGATGATGGCCATGGGGGTAAAGGGATAGATCAGGAACGACAGCGCGCCCTTGCGGAGCTTGAGGTCGGCGGTGGCCCACCGGGCCAGGTAGTCGCCGATGAACACGAGGACGCAGCCGTACTCGATTGTCTCGAGCACGGGGCTGGATTCCTTGAAGCACAGGGGCAGGAGGCTGGCGATGATCAGCACGGTCATGACGCGGCCGAACCACGCAGCCAGCGCGTCGTCGCCGTCGAGCACATTGTAGAGACGCTCTCGCACTTATCCACCCCTTCGTCGATACTTGGCACTGTAGCACCGCGCTCGTCGGAGGTCCTTCACACACCGCGCGCGCCCGCCCCTCAGGCGACCCAAGACGCGCACTTTCGCCCTGACAGCCGGAGTAACACGCATCAACGTGAAGACTTGACACGAGAAAGCGCAACCCACTCATCACGCTAGATTTTCCGCATAAATCGGGCAATCAGTTCACGATGGGCGCAACGAATCAACCCTCACAGAAGCCAGACATGGAAACTATTTCGCGATAAGCTGATGCGCATGGCAACACATCCGTCGGCCCTGTTCATGGCCCTCGTCGGCGCGGAGGTCCGCGCCTGGAACGCGCTCGACGCCGCCCTGCGCGACGCCGAAAACCCGCTCTCACTCGGCCGATTCCTCGTCCTGCGCACCGTCCGCGACACCCCCGCCTGCCGCATCCAGGAGGTGGCAGCCAGTCAGGGGATCACGGTGGGGGCTGCCTCGCGCCTGGTCGAGCGCCTCGACCGCGACGGCCTGGTGCACCGCGCCCCGTGCGAGCACGACCGGCGCGCCACGATCCTGACGGTCACACCGCTCGGCATGGATAACCTGGCCGCCGCCCAGACAATCGTCGACGCCGAGCAGGCCCGCCTCTTCGCGCCCCTCTCCCCCGACCAGCGCGAGCACTTGGCCCGCGCGCTGGCTCTCATTGACGAGGCCGGGGATCCCTCGTGGAAAGATGCGCCGGCGGCGAGGGCGAACAGGAAGGGACACGCATGATCCGCTTCGATCACGTCTCGAAGACCTACCCGGGCGGCACGCGGGCGGTTGAGGACTTCTCTCTGACCATCGAGCAGGGTTCGACGACGGTGTTCCTGGGCACCTCGGGCTGCGGCAAGACGACGCTCATGCGGATGGTGAACGCGATGGTCACCCCGACCTCGGGCACAGTGTTTGTGCGGGGCCAGGACGTCGCAGGCGAGGATCCCGTGCGCCTGCGCCGCTCGATCGGATATGTCCTCCAGGAGGGCGGCCTGTTCCCCCACCGCACGATCGCAGACAACGTGGCGACCGTCCCCCGCCTGGAGGGCGCAAGCAAGCAGGCCTCCCGCGAGCGCGCCCTTGAGCTCCTGGAGCTGGTTGGCCTGGAGGCGGAGATGGCTGATCGTTACCCCGCGCAGCTCTCGGGCGGGCAGCGTCAGCGCGTGGGGGTTGCCCGGGCGCTGGCGAACCGCGCGGACATTCTCCTCATGGACGAGCCGTTCGGCGCTCTGGATCCGCTTGTTCGGGCGGATTTGCAGCGCGAGCTGAAGGAGATTCAGCGGGCGCTGGGCACGACGATTCTGTTCGTGACGCACGACGTGGACGAGGCGTTTACGCTGGGCGACCAGGTCGCCGTCCTGTCGACGGGCGGGCGTATCGAGCAGGTGGGGGCGCCCGCCGAGCTTCTGACCGCGCCCACCTCGCCCTTCGTCGCGGACTTCGTGGGGGCCTCGCGGGCGGCGCGCCCGGTGCGCGTGTCGGGCCCGGGCGGGCTCGTCGTGGACGAGGCTGGGACCCCGGTGGGCACCCTCGCGCGGGGCGGGCACGAGGCCTCGACCCCCTCGGGCGCGTCGCCCGCGCCGGTCCGCGGGGGGCGCCCGTGACCTGGCTGTCGTCGAATTGGTGGCTGATCGGCGAGCTCGCGGTCGCGCACCTGTGGATCGCGCTGCCGGCGATTCTCCTGTCGGTCACGCTCTCGGTTCCGGTGGCGCGCTGGGCGGCGTTTTCGCGCCGCGGCGGTTGGGTCCTCTCGGCGCTGTCGGCGCTGTACGCGGTGCCCTCACTGCCCCTCCTGGTCGTGGTTCCGGTGATTATTGGCGTCGCTCTGCGTTCCAACGCGAACATGATCGTGGCGCTGACGCTCTACGGGGTCGCGGTTCTCGTGCGTCAGGCCGCCGAGGGGTTCCGCGCGATTCCGCGCGCGACGCTGCGGGCGGCCAGCGCGTGCGGCTATTCCCTGCCCAGGCGCTTCGTCGAGGTGGAGCTGCCGCTGGCCACGCCCGTGATTGTGGCGGGCACGCGCGTGGTCGCCACGTCGACGGTGTCGCTGGTGACGGTGGGGGCGTTTATCGGGGTGCGCTCGCTGGGAACGCTGTTTACGGATGGTTTTCAGCGCGGCATCACCGCCGAGGTCGTGGCTGGCTTGGTCGCGACCGTCCTGTTGGCGCTCGTGGTGGACGCGTCCGTGCAGGGGGTCGGCTGGCTGCTGACCCCGTGGACGAGGAGGGGGCGCGCATGAGTATCCTTTTCGGCGCATTGGCGTGGCTGGCGACACCGGCGAATTGGCTGGGCGAGTCGGGGATCCTGACGCGTTCGGCGCAGCACCTGGGGTTGACGGCCTTGATTGTGGCCCTCGCGGCGCTGATCGCGGTGCCGCTCGGCACGTGGATCGGGCACACGGGACGAGGCCGGTGGTTGGTGAGCGCGACGGGCGCGGCCCGGGCGGTCCCCACCCTCGGCGTTCTGACGCTGGCGGGCCTGTGGCTGGGTATCGGACTGGCGGCACCCACACTCGCACTCCTCGTCCTGGCGATCCCGCCACTCCTGTCGGCGACCTACTCGGGCATCGCCTCGACGCCGCGTGCGACCGTGGACGCGGCGCGAGCGATTGGACTCACCGAAAAACAGGTCCTCGCGCAGGTCGAGGCCCCGCACGCGGCCGGCCTCGTGGCGGCGGGCGTACGGTCGGCGACGCTCCAGGTGATCGCGACGACGACCCTGGCTGCCTACACGGCGAACTACGGTCTCGGCCGTTTCCTCTACGAGGGGCTGAAGACCCGCGACTACGCGGAGATGATCGGGGGCGCGATCATCGTCGTCGCCCTCGCACTGGCGACCGACGCGCTCCTGGCGCTGGTCGCGCGACGCCTTCGGGCCCGCACCCATTCTTTCTTAGACAATGAGGACAACTCACTCAAGGAGTCACTATGAAACGCACGATGATAACGATGGCCACCATCGCCGCTTCCACCCTGGCGCTGGCCGCCTGCGGTTCCGCAGAGTCGGTCGGCGGGAACGCGAGCACCGAAAGTTCGGAGAATGGCCAGACGACGCTCGTCGTGGGGTCGCAGGACTACTACTCGAACGAGATCATCGCGGAGGCCTACGCGCAGGCGCTCGAGGGTGCCGGGTTTGCGGTCGACCGCCAGATGCGGATCGGCCAGCGCGAGGTCTACATGCCCGAGATCGAGGCCGGCTCGATCGACGTCTTCCCCGAGTACACGGGCAACCTGCTGCAGTACCTGGATCAGAACGCGACCGCACGTTCCTCTGACGAGGTGTATTCAGCTCTGCAGACCGCCCTCCCCTCGGGCCTGCGCGCCCTCGAGCAGGCTGGCGCAACCGATCAGGATTCCTACGTGGTGACGGCCGACTTCGCGACCGCTCACTCACTGACGTCGATCGGCGACCTCGCGAACGCGGGCACGCTCACCCTGGGCGGTAATTCGGAGCTGCGCACGCGCCCCTACGGTCCGACGGGGCTGTCCGACCTGTACGGCGTGACCGTCAACTTCACCCCGATTGAGGACTCGGGCGGCCCCCTCACGGTCAAGGCCCTGAAGGACGGCGACATCCAGCTGGCGAACATCTACTCCTCGGATCCGGCGCTTGCGGACGGGACGCTGACGGTCCTGACGGACCCGAAGGGCCTGTTCCTGGCCTCGCATGTGGTCCCCCTGGCCTCGTCGAGGGTGAACGACGACGCCGCCGCGGTCATCAACCGGGTGAGCGCCGCGATGGATGCCGAGGACCTGGTCGAGATGAACCGCGCGTCGACGGTCGAGCAGAAGTCCGCCTCTCAGATCGCCCACGACTGGCTGATCTCGGAGGGCCTGCTCTCCTGAGTGCTCCTCGATGGACGAGGCCTGGGCTGAGTGTGCGTGAGCGCGCTCCCAGCCCCGGCCTCGTCTCGTATGACACTGACCACAAACAGGGACTTTTATGTGACCAGCACCATTATTTGACCTTCTTTTTACATTTGTAACCAAAATGTAATGCGCACATGATGGACAGGCACGGTGTCTTCCACACCCGACGGGCTACCCTCAGATCATGACCTAGGGCACCGACCCCGGTCCCGTCCATCAATCAGGAGGAAGTAACCATGAACCTGAAGAAGGCATGGCTCGCCATTCCCGTCGGCGCTGCGCTCGCACTGACTGCCTGCTCCAGCGGAATCAACCCCAACGCCATCGTCCTCAACGGCTCCGAGCCGCAGAACCCGCTGCTGCCTGGCCAGACCGCCGAAACCGGCGGCGGCAAGATCCTGACCCAGATCTTCAGCGAGCTCGTGCGCTACGACGTTGACGGCAACGCCGTCCTCGACGTCGCCGAGTCCATCGAGCCCAACGACGACAACACCGTCTGGACCGTCAAGATCCACCAGGACCGTAAGTTCTCCGACGGGACCCCCGTCAAGGCTGACAACTTCACCCGCGCCTGGAAGCTCATCACCTCTGAGAACCAGCAGCAGGCCTCCTTCTTCAGCGACTTCGCAGGCACCAACGAGGCGGGCGTGGGCGACCTGTCCGGCGTCGAGGTCGTCGACGACTACACCTTCACGATCACGCTGAAGGCACCCAGCTACGACCTCGTCAGCCGCCTGGGCTACACCGCCTACGCGCCGCTGCCGAACTCGACCCTGGACAACCCCGAGGCCGGCGGCCAGAACCCGGTCGGCAACGGCCCCTACAAGCTCGCCTCGAAGAACGCCTGGGAGCACAACGTCAAGATCTACCTGGTTCCCAACGAGAACTACGTTGGTGACGAGAAGGCCCAGAACGAGGGTGTCCTCATCAAGTTCTACCAGTCGATGGACGCCGCCTACAACGACCTCAAGGCCGGTAACCTCGACGTCATGGACGCCATGCCCTCCGCGGCCATCGGCTCCTACCAGGACACCTTCGCGGGCCGCTCCGTCAACCAGCCCTACGCCGGCATCATGACGCTGACGATCCCCCAGTACCTGGATCACTTCCAGGGCGAGGAAGGCCAGCTGCGCCGCCAGGCCATCTCCATGGCCATCAACCGCGACGAGATCACCGATCAGATCTACTCGAAGACCCGCACCCCCGCCAAGGACTTCACCGCCCCCACCCTTGAGGGCTACTCCGAGAACCTGGCCGGCAACGAAGTCCTGAGCTACAACCCCGACAAGGCCAAGGAACTGTGGGCGCAGGCCGACGCCATCGCCCCGTGGGACGGCACCTTCGAGATCGCCTACAACTCCGACGGTGGCCACAAGGAATGGGTCGAGGCCACTGCTAACTCCATCAAGAACACGCTGGGCATCAGCGCCGAAGGCAAGCCCGTCGTCGACTTCAAGACCCTGCTCGCGCAGGAAGATGACAAGACGATCGGCGCAGCCTTCCGCTCCGGCTGGCAAGCCGACTACCCGTCGATCTACAACTTCCTGCAGCCCCTGTACGTGACCAAGGCCGCCTCTAACAAGGGTGACTACTCCTCGAAGGAGTTCGACGCCCTGATCACGCAGGCCGGAGGCGCCGCCACGGCCGAAGATGGCAACATGATCATGCAGCAGGCCGAGGAGCTCCTCCTGAAGGATCTGCCTGTCATCCCGCTGTGGTACTACAACGCCAACGGCGCATGGTCCGAGAAGGTCGACAACGTGAGCTTCGACTGGCGCGGTCAGCCGCTCGTCTACCAGATCACCAAGACCCCGCAGGACAAGAAGTGAGTTCCTAGGAACTAACCTTTCACGAGGGGGGTGGACGGCCTAGCCGCCCACCCCCCTCGTTGTACACAGACTCGGCAACGCTCAGGTCAGCGGCGAGCGAAGCCCGCCCCGGCCTCGTCAAGCGCCCGACATGTGAACCGCACTTTCGCCTACAAAAGAAACGAAAGTGTTTGATGCTCCGGCCACATAACGAACCCCATACCTCATTTGCCCATTCTTTACCCTATGATGGGACACATAGGCAGCCCCGCCCCCAGCGGGGCGTACGCTCGGGAGCGGTACCGCGCCGATCCCTCGACACGAATCTAAAGGATTGCCCATGCTCCGCTACATCGGACGGCGACTCCTCCAGACCATCCCGGTCTTTTTTGGAGCCACCTTTCTGATCTTCGCGATGGTCTACCTGATGCCAGGTGACCCCGTTGCCGCGCTCGGCGGCGACCGCGGCCTCACCGAGGCGGCCGCTGCGAAGATCCGCGCCGAGTACCACCTCGACCAACCTTTCTGGATGCAGTATCTGCTCTACCTCAAGGGTGTGTTCACCCTTGACTTCGGCAAATCCTTCAACCAGCAGCCCGTCATCGACGTTATGGCAAGGGCCTTCCCCACCACCATGGGCCTCGCCGTCTACGCCCTGGCCATCGAATCCATCTTCGGTATCACGCTGGGAACCATCGCCGGCGTGCGCCGCGGCGGCTGGTTCGACTCCACGATCCTCGTGTTCTCGCTCCTGCTGATCTCGGTGCCCACCTTCGTCCTCGGCTTCGTCCTGCAGTTCCTCCTCGGCATCAAACTAGGGGTCCTACCAGTCACAGCCAGTGTCTCCGTCGACTTCGCCTCCCTCACCATGCCAGCCATGGTGCTCGGCGGCGTCTCACTGGCCTACGTCATCCGACTGACCCGCCAGTCCGTCTCCGAGAACGTCTCCGCCGACTACGTGCGCACCGCCCGCGCCAAGGGCCTGACCAACCGCGCCGTCATGACGCGCCACATCCTGCGCAACTCCCTCATCCCCGTCGCTACCTTCCTCGGCGGCGACCTCGGCGCGCTCATGGGCGGCGCCATCATCACCGAGGGCATCTTCAACATCAACGGCGTCGGCGGCACGCTCTGGCAGGCCATCCGACTGGGCGAGGCCCCCACCGTCGTGTCCATCACGACCGTGCTCGTCCTCGTCTACATCCTGGCCAACCTTGTCGTTGACCTCCTCTACGCCGTGCTCGACCCGAGGATCCGCTATGAGTGACATCATTCCCTCCGCCAACATCACCCGTACCCGCGCCGGGCAGGACCACTACGTCTCCGACATCGACGAAACCGGCCTCGGCGCCGTCGACGCGGTGCCCGACGAGGGCGCCCCCTCCTCGATGTGGGGAGAGGCCTGGAAGCGCCTGCGTCGCCGCCCCCTTTTCTGGTTCGCGGCCACGATCATCTTCTTCGCCATCACGATCTCGCTCTTCCCCTCGCTGTTCACCAGCCAGGACCCGCGCTACTGCGTGCTCTCGCGCTCACTCGGCGCCCCCGAGCTGTGGAGCCACCCCTTCGGCTTCGACAAGCAGGGCTGCGACATCTACTCGCGCGTCATCTACGGCGCCCGCGCCTCCGTCTCCGTCGGCGTGCTCACCACGATCGCGGTCGTCATCATCGGCGGCACCATCGGCGCCATCGCCGGCTACATCGGCGGCTGGATCGACTCCCTGCTCTCGCGCATCACCGACGTGTTCTTCGCGATCCCACTGCTCCTCGCAGCCATCGTCTTCATGCAGATGTTCAAGGAGTCCCGCTCCATCGCCATGGTCGTCGTCGTCCTGTCGACCTTCGCCTGGACGTCCATCGCTCGAATCACCCGAGGCTCCGTCATGAGCGCTAAGAACGAAGAATTCGTCACCGCGGCGCGGGCTACCGGCGCCTCGCGCGGACGTATCCTGATGAGCCACATCATCCCCAACTCGATGGCCCCCATCATCGTGTACGCCACCGTCGCGCTGGGCACCTTCATCGTCTCCGAGGCCTCCCTGTCCTTCATGGGCATCGGCCTGCCGACCACAGTCGTCTCCTGGGGCGCCGACATCTCGACGGCCAAGGACCAGCTGAGCGACGCCCCCATGGTCCTGTTCTACCCGGCCACCGCCCTGGCCCTGACCGTCCTCAGCTTCATCATGATGGGTGACGCCGTGCGCGAAGCCCTCGACCCGAAGGCACGCAAGTGAGCGAAACGAACAACACGCCCCTCTCCGAGACGGAGATGGAAGAGATCGTCGAACGAGCCGTCGCCCCCAACGCGGCCACGGCCTCGTCCCCCGTCCACCCGGACGACGCGCAGCCCCTGCTCAAGATCACGGACCTGGAGGTCACCTTCACCTCTTCGACCGGCGTCGTCCCCGCCGTTCGCGGCGCGAACCTGACCATCTACCCCGGTCAGACCGTCGCCATCGTCGGCGAGTCCGGCTCCGGTAAGTCCACGACCGCCGCCGCCGTCATCGGCCTGCTGCCCGGCACCGGCAAGGTCGCGGGCGGAAAGATCGAGTTCGACGGCCGCGACATCACCAACCTGACCACCAAGCAGTGGGTGGAGCTGCGCGGATCCGGCATCGGCCTCGTCCCCCAGGACCCGATGAGTAACCTGAACCCCGTCCTGCGCGTGGGCTTCCAGGTCAAGGAGGCCCTGCTCGCGAACAACGTCGTGCCCAAGAGCGAGGTCGGCGAACGCGTCAGCCAGCTCCTCGAGGAAGCCGGCCTGCCCGACGCGGAACGCCGCGCCAAGCAGTACCCGCACGAGTTCTCCGGCGGCATGCGCCAGCGCGCCCTCATCGCCATCGGCATGGCCGCGCACCCCAAGCTGCTGATCGCCGACGAGCCGACCTCCGCCCTGGACGTCACCGTCCAGCGCCGCATCCTCGACCACCTCGGCAAGCTCACCGCCGAAATGGGCACCGCCGTGCTGTTCATCACGCACGACCTCGGCCTGGCGGCCGAGCGCGCCGAGCAGCTCGTCGTCATGCACCGCGGCCGCATCGTCGAATCCGGCCCCGCCCTGGAGATCCTCCAGCACCCGCAGCACCCCTACACGAAGCGCCTCGTCTCGGCCGCGCCCTCCCTGGCCTCGGCCCGCATCGAGTCCGCGCACAAGCAGGGCATCTCGGTCACCGACGAGGAGCTGACGGGCGCCGGCAAGGGCGCAACCTCCACCGATGCGATTATCCGCGTCGAAGGCCTGACCAAGGAGTTCGACATCCGCGGCGCCAAGAAGGGCAACGACACCTTCCTGGCCGTCGACGACGTGTCCTTCGAGCTGCGTCGCGGCACGACCCTCGCGGTCGTCGGCGAATCCGGCTCCGGCAAGTCGACCGCCGCGAACATGATTCTCCAGCTGCTCGAGCCCACCGCCGGCAAGATCTTCTTCGACGGCGTTGACACGTCCACGATGAGCCGCACCGAGCTGTTCCACCTGCGCCGCCGCCTCCAGGCCGTGTTCCAGAACCCCTACGGTTCGCTGGATCCGATGTACTCGATCTACCGCCTGATCGAGGAGCCCCTCAAGATCCACGGCTACGGCACCCTGGAGTACGCCAAGCAGGAGATCGCGCGCGCGGAAGCGACCGGCCGCGAACCCGAAGAGTGGATGACGAAGCTCGTCGAGGCCTCGGAAGGGTCTCGCACTCTGTCTGCCGCCGAGAAACGCGAGCTCAACCCGAAGAAGCTGCGCGTCGAGCGCGCCGCGGAGCTGCTCGACATGGTGGCCCTGCCTCGCTCGGCGATGCGTCGCTACCCCAACGAGCTGTCGGGCGGCCAGCGCCAGCGCGTGGCCGTGGCCCGCGCCCTCGCGCTCAACCCGGAGGTCATTGTCCTGGACGAGGCCGTGTCCGCCCTGGACGTGCTCGTGCAGAACCAGATCCTGTACCTGCTCAACGACCTGCAGGCGCAGCTGGGCCTGTCCTACCTCTTCATCACGCACGACCTGGCTGTCGTCCGCCAGATCGCCGACGACGTCATCGTCATGGAGAAGGGCAAGCTCGTCGAGGCCAACACCACCGACGAACTGTTCAACAACCCCGTCGAGGATTACACGCGCGAGCTGATCGAGGCCGTCCCCGGCCGCAACATCCAGCTCAACCTGTAACCTCACACGTTGACATGGGGGGTCCGAGGCGCCGCGGCGCCTCGGACCCCCTGATGTGTGCTGCCGGGTTGCTTGCGGCCCCACGGGTGTTCCGGGCGCCGTCGGGCCCGGCCGCCCGCGAGATCGCCACACGCGAGCCTGGCGGCTCGGAGTGGTCGATCTCGAAGCCCGCCCGTGCCCTCCGGACCCTCCGACGCCCTCCACGCCAGTGAGGCCAGGTCTCTGATCGGTGGCTCGGCGCGTCGTCTCGAAGCCCGGCCAGGCCCCGCCGCCGCCCACGGGCACCGCAGCCAGGCCCTACCTTTCCTCGCAGGGTCCCGCACACCGGCCACACTTTCGTTACTGTGCGTTGCTTGTCCTGCTCACCACTCAGCAATTTCGCACGTAATTCCCCTGCGGATCGTTTATACATTCAATTTGCATCGTTGGAATTGCAACGTTTGTGGGCCATCTCGAAAAATGACCGAGTTAAATTACGTGCGACTTTTGGGAGGGACCCACCAACCACGCACGAACCCCTTCCCCGCCCCGACCTCACACACCCTGGTTACCCAAAAATGTCGCACGTAATTCCCCTCCAGATATTTCAGATTTTGAAATCAGACCGTTGGAATTGCAACGTTTGTGGGCCATCTCGAAAAATGACCGAGTTAAATT
>CABKMZ010000052.1 GCA_902373545.1 uncultured Actinomyces sp.
GCTTGCTGAGCTGTTTCATTGCGCGCGGTGATAGCTCAGCCCTCCAGGCCAAGGGTCTTCACCGCCTCGTCAAGGCTCACCGATGTTGCGCGTCCACTGCGGATATCTTCGAGGTCTGCCTGCAGTGAGTAGGCCAGCTCGATCTCCTCGAGCGCTGACTCGATGGCACGATTCATGTAGAACGATTTCGTTCGTCCCGTCCGCTGCGCAAGGGCCGTGAGTCGGGCGTCGATCTCAGGATCGAGCTTGACGGAGCGTGCAACACGTGCTGTAGACATGCGTCCTCCTGAATAGTGACTACGCGTAGTCTACTCCCCCGAGCCGTCAGCTGGAAGGGGACATGTGAGAGGAAGGTGGGCGGGCGGGAGAATCGGGCTGATGGGGTAACAAGGTTGTTAATAAGCCATAATTCCGCATATATCGTGCAGAGTGTTCGATAAATGGCCGCAGGTCCTCGCCGGGGCGTTCGCGAAAGTGTTACCGTTAGCGCATTCCGGGCCACGGCCTCGTCAATGAAGACCCAAGGAGCACACATGAGCACCGACCCCCGCGCCGCCATCGCCGCCGCCGACACTTCGCTCGGCATCGAATTCGGTTCGACCCGCATCAAAGCCGTCCTGATCGGAGGCGATCACGAAGTGCTCGCCACCGGCGGCCACGCCTGGGAGAACCACCTAGAGGACGGCCTGTGGTCCTACACCCTCGACGAGGTCGTGGTGGGCCTGCGCTCCGCCTATGCCTCCCTGGTCGCCGCCGTTCGCGAGCGCTACGGTGTCACCCCCACCTCCTATGGCTCGATCGGCATCTCGGGCATGATGCACGGCTACCTCGCCTTCGATGCCGACGATAATCTGCTCGCGCCCTTCCGCACGTGGCGCAACACGAATACGGGCCGCGCCGCCGACGAACTGACTCACCTCTTTGGATTCAACATTCCCCTGCGCTGGTCGATCGCCCACCTGCATCAGGCGGTCCTCGACTCTGAGGAGCACGCGCCGCGCGTCGCTCGACTGACGACGCTCGCCGGCTGGGTGCACCATCAGCTGACGGGCCGCCATGTCCTGGGCATCGGCGACGCCTCCGGCATGTTCCCGGTTGACTCGACCACGGGCACGTACGTGGCGTCCTACCTCGATCAGTACGAGGCCCTGGTTGAGAACCGGGTCCCGTGGCGCTTGCGCGACGTGCTTCCGACCGTGCTGAGCGCGGGCGAGGACGCGGGTGCGCTGACTCCCGAAGGTGCCGCGCTCATTGACCCGACCGGCGCGCTGCAGCCCGGAATCGTGCTGTGCCCGCCGGAAGGCGACGCGGGCACAGGCATGATCGCGACGAACGCGATCGCGCAGCGCACGGGCAATATTTCGTGCGGCACATCCGTTTTCCTGATGGCCGTTATTGAGCGTTCCCTCACCGAGCTGCACACCGAGATTGACATGGTGACCACGCCGGATGGCTCGCCCGTCGCGATGGTCCATTCAAACAATGGCGCGTCCGAGCTCGACGCGTGGGTGGGCTGGTTCGCGGACTTTGCGCGCCTCATCGGAGCTGACGTGAGCGTCCCCGCGATCTACGACACCCTCTACAACCACGCGCTCACGGGCGAGGCCGACGCGGGCGGCGTCATGGCCTACAACACCTTGTCCGCCGAACCGATTGTTGGGCAGGAGACCGCCCAGCCCGTGTTCACGCACACGGCTGAGGCCCGCGTGACCCTCGCGAACGCGGTGCGCGCCCAGCTCATGAGCATCTTCGCGGCCGTGCGTATCGGCGTCGACATCCTCCGCGAGGAGGGTGTAGGCCTCGATTCGCTCTTCGCGCACGGCGGACTCTTTAAGACTCCGGGCGTTGCCCAGCAGATCCTCGCCGACTCGCTGAATATCCCTGTGTCCGTCGGCGATACCGCAGGCGAGGGCGGCGCGTGGGGCATCGCCGTCCTCGCGCGTTACCGTGCTGTCCTTGCTGGGAATTCGGCGACTCCCGCCCTGCCGGAGTACCTCTCCGAGCGGGTCTTTGCCGAGGCCTCGGTCTCCACTCTGGAACCCACCCCCGAGGGCGTGGCCGGGTACGAGCGCTTCCTCGACGCCTATCGCGCTGCCCTGCCCGGCGTGGAGGTCATCGCCCGGGGACACTGACGAGGCCCGGGCTGGACCGGCTCGCCCAGCCCTGACCTCGTCGATTGAACGAAACCCGCTACGATTACACCCATGGGTAAAGCTAGCCGCCGTAAAAAGGTCACCGATCCCGCCAAGCTCAAGGCATATCGTCCGCCGATCCCCTTCGTCGCGCGCCCCTACGAGGGCCTGCCGAAGGAGATTGAGCTGGTCGCCATGCGCGAGCTTATCCCGGCGGCCACACTGACCGCACGCACCAACGCCGACCACGGTGCCGTCGAATTCGACTTCGTCACCCTCCTGCCAGAGGGGCAGCCCGCCATGGTGCGCCCTGACGGGCGCATCCTTGTCGCGCTACAGACCCGCTCGAACTCCGCGGACCTCAGCCATGACGCGGGTGCCGCGCTGCTCGCGGCCATCGCCGCGAAGGAAGCGGGCGACGAGGGCGTCATCTCGATCGACGTGCGCGAGCCGTCCGAGCGCCTCCAGGACATCGTCGACGCCGACAGCTTCACGGACATGAAGCTCGAGGAGGACTTCTCCTTCTGGTTCGACCCGGCCGAAGAGATCGACGAGCAGACGCGCCGCGCGCTCGAGCAGAACCGCGACGAGATCATCCCGACCGAGCCGGTGCCCGGTGTGCCCGGCGCGTACTGGTGCGAGATGAACCGTAACTTCGTGCGCTTCCTGACGGACAACGACGAGACCAAGCTCTTCGACGCGCTGGCCCGCCTGGCCGCGCGCGGCGAGGCCAACGTCGGTGAGGGCTCGCGCTATGTGGGTTCCTTCCGTGCGTGCGGCCTGATCGTCCCGGTTTTCGAGCTGCCCGAGGGTGCTAGCGCGGCCGACGTCGCGCCCGGCACGCAGGCCCTTGCCAAGGCTCTCGCCGAGGCCCTGACCGTCACCGAGCGCCTGGATGACAAGGAACGCCGCGCGCGTCAGGGGCTTGTGTCCCGCGCTGTGACGATCCGCTAAGCCTATTTTTACCTGCCGTTTAGGCGGGCTTGTCGCTCACATTACGGGTGGCGGGGCGCAATCGCGTCCCGCCACCCGTAAACTATGTGGTGTGAACTATGCCAGCGGATCTCGAAGTTCCCACCCGCAGCGCGTCGCTGCAGTCATCGCTGCGCACAACGTCGGCCGTGCCGTTGCGGCCACCGTGCGTGCGTGCCGCGCTATACCGGGCGTTGACCTTCTCATTGTCGTTGATGATGGGTCGACGGATGATACTGGCCGCGCTGCCCGGGCTGCGGGCGCTGTCGTCGTGCGTCACTCCGTGGAGCGTGGGCGCGCCTCGGCCATCGAAACGGGCGTGAAGGTCGCCGCCATGCGCGACCGCCCCGACGGTCCTCCCCGTCACATCCTGCTGCTGTCGCCCGACCTGGGCGAATCCGCGGTCGAGGCCACCGCGCTGGTCGAGGCCCTCTTCGCCCGACAGACGGACATGAGCATCGCCGTTCCCGCCACCGGGCGCGAGTACTCCGGCTACGGCCCCGCGGTCATGCGCCGCCTCATTCGCCGCAAGACCGGCTGGTACTGCCATTACCCGCTGAGCTACCAGCGCTGCCTGACGCGCGAGGCTATCGATGCCGCCATGCCCTTTGCGGGCCGCTACGCTCTCGAGGCTGCCATGACGCTCAGCGTGCTGCGTGCAGGATTGTCTGTCATGGAGGTCCCCTGCAACTTCACGCACTCGGGTGCGGACCGATCCCTCGGATCCCTCAACCGCCCGGCGCGCATGTTCGACGCTGTGTGCGCGACCGTCAGCCAGGTCTTCCACTCGGACGCTCGTTCGAAGCGCCGCGCCGACCACGAGCAGGGGATCGGTGTGCCCTACCCGGCCCCGGCCTCGTCCCGTGACGAGGCGGAGGACAAGGATGCGGCAACGCGCCGCTCGGAGATGGTCAGGTGAGGTTCCCGGTTCGATCGGGCGTCGCGCGTGCCGTCACGGCGTGGTGGCTGCCCGCTGTGATCGCCTGCGCGGTTGCGGCCCTGTATATCTCCTTCTCGCTGGCGCAGTGGCGCACGCTCAGCGACCCCTCGTGGGACCTCGCGATTTTCACCGAGGCGGCCCAGTCCTACTCGCGCTTCGAGGCGCCCATCGTTTCGATCAAGGGGCCGGGCTACAACCTGCTGGGTGATCACTTTCATCCGATCCTCATGTTGCTCGGGCCGATTTTTCGCTTCTTTCCGTCGGCTTTCACCCTCCTGATCGTCCAGGATCTGCTGATTGCGGCGTCGGTGCTGCCGATCGCCCGGCTCGCGCAGCGCTTCCTGGGGCGCGGGGGTGCGGTCCTCGTGGGGCTGGCCTACGGGCTGGGTTGGGGCTTGCAGGGTGCGGTCGCCGCTCAGTTTCACGAGGTCTGTGTGGCGGTTCCGCTGTTGGCGTGCGCGGGTGCCGCTTTCGTTGAGCGGCGCTGGGGCGCGTGCATGGCGTGGTTGGCGCCGGTCATCCTGGTCAAGGAGGACCTGGGCCTGACGGTCTTCGTCGCGGGCTTGGCGCTCGCGTGGCGCAGGCGGGGTGAGGATCGTTCCGGGATGCTTGCCTCCCTGGCGTACGCGCTGTTCGGTATTGTCGCGTTTGCCGTGACTGTGAAGCTGTTTCTCCCTGCCATGAACCCCGCCGGAACGTGGGCCTATTCGCTCGATGGTTCGGCGACGGGGGCGGGCACAGCGATGGCGGGGGCGACCGCCGCCCGTGAGGTGCCCTCGCTGTGGCAGATCCTCGCTGTCCCCTCCGTCAAGATCGTGACGCTTGCGGTTCTGCTCGCGGGAGCCGGTGTCGTGGGCGCGCGCTCTCCGTGGTTCGCGCTTGTGCTGCCCACTCTCGCCTGGCGATTCGCGGGCTCTGTCGACGCCTATTACCAGTGGAGCTCGTGGCACTACAACGCCGTGTTGGTACCCATTGCCGCCTGCGCCCTCCTCGACGTGATCGCCGGGTGGCTCGCGCCCGCGGACCTGCCCGCCGGCCTTGCTACCGCGGGCGAGACCGACGCGGATTGCGCGAACCCAGCCCCGGCCTCGTCCGGCAGGCGCCGCGCGCTGGTGTGGGCGGCTGCGTGCGTGCCCGCTATCTCCCTGGCGCTCACCGCCACGTCCCTGCCCCTGTGGAAGCTGGCCACCCTCACGGATAGCCCGCGCCTGGATGCCGCTCAGGGCGTGATCGATGCGGTGCCTGCGGGGGCGTCCGTCGAGACGGACACGACGCTGCTCGCGCGCCTCGTGCCGGGCCGCGACGTCTACTGGGTGGGCACGACCGTCGGCATGGATGCCCCGCCTGAGTATGTTGTCGTCGACCGGCAGTCCTACGCGTGGGGCGGTGCCGAGGTTGACGCCGAGTCCTGGGCCAGTGCCGCTCACCCTGGCCACACCTACGAGACCATCTACTCCGCGCAGGGCTTCCGCGTCGCGCGTCGCACCTCGTAAAACAAAGGTGCCGCGCAGCCAGAAACTCCGGCTGCGCGGCACTATTTCATTGATTCCTACTACGGCTGCAGTATGGCGTATGCAAGCGCGCTGGATTCAAGCGCCCCGTCGCCGTATCGGCGAAGTGGGAAAGTTGTCAAAAGCTCAGCCGATGAATCAATCGTTGGTATGACACGAAGAATCTTGTCTGTGATGTGCTGGTGAAGGTGCCGTGTGTGGCTGGGACTAGAGAGTGATAGTCAGACCCATAGTGGCAGGTGTTCGAGGTGAGGGCGGCAGGTGTGCCGATGTGGAATCAGGTGGGTAGTGCGCGTCCGAGAAAACGCTTGTTGCGTTGGGCGCTGCACCCGATCCGTGGGCATTGCACCTCTTCTGATCGGGTGTAGCGCCCCGCATCGGGTGTAGCGCCCCGTAACGGGTGTAGCGCCCCGCATCGGGTGTATTGCGTACTGAGAACAAGGGTTGCCCTGTCGGCTTCATCAGTCAGTCGAACACGTCGCGCAGGCGAGATACAGTGCGTGCAACGTGTGCGTGACGTGTCGAGCCGGAGTCTAGCCGACGCTCTTGCTCGCTGGTGAGTCCCATTGCTGCATCCGGTCAAGGTCGGCAGCAGCAATGGGAGTCGAATTCTCGCCGGTGTGATCGCTCCTACTTCGCCGTGCGCAGCCGCAGCGAGTTGAGGACCACGAACACCGACGAGCAGGCCATCGCGGCGCTCGCCAGCATGGGTGAGAGCAGGCCCGCGATCGCGAGCGGCACCATCAACACGTTGTAGAAGAACGCCCAGAACAGGTTTTCCTTGATGATGCGCAGGGTGCGGCGCGAGACGCGGATCGCGGTCGCCGCCGAGGTCAGAGACGAGTTCATGAGCGTCATGTCCGCGACCTCGATCGCCACGTCCGTGCCCGAGCCCATCGCGATGCCCAGGCCCTTCGCGCTCGCCTGCGCGAGGGCGGCCGCGTCGTTCACGCCGTCGCCGACCATCGCGACCGTGCGGCCCTCGGCCTGCAGGTCGGCGACAGTGTCGCGCTTGCCGTCGGGCAGGACTCCCGCGATGACGCGCTCGATGCCCACCTGACGCGCGACGTGTTGGGCCGCGGCCTCGTTGTCGCCCGTCAGGAGGATCGGCTCGATGCCGAGTTCGCGCAGCTGAGCAATCGCATCAGCCGACGACTCCTTGACGGTGTCGCGCACGACGAGAGCGGCGATCGCGCGACCCTCGACGCGCTCGGGAATCACCAGGGACGAGGCCGGGGCGCCCTCCCGCTCTCCGGTGCCCTGGTCGGTGGTGCCTCGGGTGGGGGTACCGGTATCCCGATCCGCGTTGCTGCCAGCCGCGGGTGCGCCATCGGCGGTCGCGGCCTCGCTGCGCGAGGTGATCTGGCCGGAGTACCCTGCCGCGGCCACGACGGCCTCGAGCTCTTCGTCGCTGTGCGGCGCGGTGAGCGTGATGCGCGCGGATTCGGTGGCGAGGTTTACCTCGGCGCTCACGCCGTCGAGTTTGCCGAGCTTGCGTTCGACGCGGCGCACGCAGGACGCGCAGGTCATGCCGCCCACGCTCATGGTGAGGGTCGCGAGGGGCAGCTCGGCGTCCGGGCCGGGGAGTGCGACGGATCCGGCGGTGGCCTGCGGGGTCGTGATGGCCGAGTCGGCGGTCACGCGCGCGGCGCCGGGGCCGTCAGTGCGAGATTCTGCGGAACCCAGGTTCGGTGCGAGGGCCGCGACAACGGCGGAGGCGCCCGAGGCCTCGGCCTCGCGCACGGCATCGAGGAGGGAAGTGGGCACGTCGATGCCCAGGGATGCCAGCCACGACGGGCGGCCGACCAGCACGCCGCCGCGGGCGGTGAGGCCGACGACGCCGAGTCCGGGCTGGTTCGCGAACGCGGTCACGGGGACGAGAGAGATACCTCGGGAGGATGCGCCCGACGTGATCGCGCGGGCGACGGGGTGTTCGGAGAGGGACTCGACGGAGGCGGCGAGGGACAGGGCCGAGGCCTCGTCCACCTCGGGGGAGCCGCCCGCGGAGGGAACTGCAACAGACTCAAGCGACATGACGCCCGTGGTGACCGTGCCCGTCTTGTCCAGGAGCATGGTGTCGATCGACCGGGTCTGTTCGAGGATTTCCGCGTTCTTGATGAGGATGCCGAGCTGCGAGGCACGTCCCGACCCGACGAGGATCGCGGTCGGTGTGGCCAGGCCGAGCGCGCACGGGCATGCGACGACGAGGACGGCGACGGCCGCCGTGAACGCGGCCTGCACGCTGCCGCCCGCGAGCAGCCAGCCGACGAGGGTCAGCAGGGAAACAAGGATGACGATGGGCACGAACACGCCCGAAATCTGGTCCGCGAGGCGCTGGACGGGTGCCTTGCCTGCCTGGGCCTCGGCAACCATGCGCCCGATTTGTGCGAGCGTCGTGTCCGAGCCGACGCACGTGGCGCGCACCAGCAGGGATCCCCACGTGTTGACGGTCGCGCCCGTCACCGCGTCGCCGGGGGACGCGTCCACGGGCACGGACTCGCCGGTCAGGAGGGAGGTATCCAGGGCGGAGGCCCCCTCGACGATGATGCCGTCGGTCGCTACCTTCTCGCCCGGGCGCACCGCGAAGAGGTCGCCGACCTGCAGGGACGCGGCAGGCACGACGCTCTCCGTGCGCTCGCCGGTCTCGGGGTCGATGCGCACGAGCGTTGCCTCCTTCGCGCCCATGCGCAGCAGCGAACGCAGCGCGTCGCCCGCGCGGTAGCGTGCGCGTGCCTCCAGGTAGCGGCCCGTCAGCAGGAACACGACGATCATGCACGCGCCCTCGAAGTAGATCTCCGCATGACCCGCGTGCGCTGCGCGCGGGATCAGGCTCATCTGCATGCGCATGCCGAGCATCCCGGCACCGCCCCACAGGAGTGCCCACCAGCTCCACAGCGTCGAGGAGATGACGCCGAGGGAGACCAGTGTGTCCATCGTCGTCGACCCGTGGCGGCCGGCCGCGAATGCCGCCCGGTGGAACGGCCACGCGCCCCACGTGACCACCGGGATCGAGGCGGCCGCGACGACCCACTGCCACCCGGTGAACTGCCAGGCGGGCACCATCGACAGGAACATCGCGAGGACGCCCAGGGGCGCGGAGACGATGAGGCGGCGGCGCAGGTCGGCGGCGTGGGCGCGGGTGCCCTCGCCCACCTGGGGGCTGGGGGCCGAGGCTGGGGTGGCCTTGGCGGAAGTAGTGACGGTTACGGATGTCGTGGACATGGGTACCCTCCGGGGGTATGTAAAGAGCGAAAGGAAACGAGGCCGGGGAAGGAACCCCGGCCTCGTCGTTGAGGCGTGGAAATCCTCAGAAGTCGCGCGAGATGCCGACCAGCTTGAAGCCGGCCTCGGACACCGCGTCGCTCAGCGCCGCGTCGTCCAGGGGGGTGTCGGTCAGGACGGTCACCTTGGAGGTGGCGCCCGAGTTGAGGATGACGTCGACGTTCTTGACGCCGGGGATCTCGCTCAGCTCTTCGCTGACGCTCATCACGCAGTGGCCGCAGGTCATGCCGTCGACGGACAGCTCGATGGTGCGATCGATTTCGGTGGTCATGGTGTCTCCTTGTGGTTAGGACTTGATGAGGCGCGCGATGGCCGCGGCCGCCTCGTCGACTTTGGCCTGCGCGGCCTCGTCGGATTCGCGCGCCGCCGTGACGACGCAGTGGTTCATGTGGTCTTTGAGCAGGTTGACTGCGACGGAATCGAGCGCGGACTGAACGGCCGAGACCTGCGTGAGGATGTCAATGCAGTAATCGCCCTGCGAGATCATGCGCTGTAGGCCGCGTACCTGGCCCTCGATACGGCGCAGGCGCGTGAGGTGATTCTCGGTGTTGCCGTGGTAGCCGTGCTCGTTGCTCATGGAAGTGAGAGTACCCCTAGGGGGTATCCGTGTCAAGGGGTTCCGAGTGTTCACCGAGCGACCTCGTCTCGCGTTTCGCTCGCCAACCCCCGTAGTGTGGAGCCTGGACGGACCATGAGGAGGGCACATGAAGCGACGCTCACGCCGACGCTACCGTGCGATCCGCCGCGTCCCCCAGGCATACCCGGGCCTCTACCTGCGCCTCAAAGTCGCCCCTGTCCTGCCCGCGCTCGCGGCAACGGTCGCCGTCGGCAGCCTCGCTGAAATCCCGGCGCTCCCCAAAACCATCCGTGCCCGCGCCCGCGCTGCCTCGGATGACATGGGCACATCGATCTCGGAAAAAACCCAGCGCATCTTCTTCGATACCCCTGGCCTGGACACGCTCCTCATCCGCTCCCTCGCGCACGTCGCACGGCGCACCGCGAGCGTCGGGCGCGTGTGGGCACGCGCGGTCGTTGCGGTCGGTGCTGACAAGGACGGGCGCATGGCTCGCATGCTGCCCCTCATCCCCAGGCGCGGATACGACGCCCTCATGACCGGCATGCTGACGGTCGGCACGGCAGTTGGCGCGCTGCGTGGCGGTGCCGTTCACGTGAATCTCCTGCGCGACTCCGAGGCCGACCCAGCCTTCCAGGACCCGCTCCCCGGCCACCCCGAGGCACAGATCCGCCGCGTCGATCCTCCTTCGATCCTGTCCGATATGTGCGCCGACATCGACGAACTCTACTGGTCTCGCACCATCGGCCCCGCCGTCAAGATCACGCGCGTCGGCGAGGACGAGGCGCGCCGCTGGCTCCTCTCCCTGGTTGGCACCCAGTCCATGACCTTCCGTTCAACAAACAACCCAGCCGATATAGAGACGAATATTCGTCTTATGCTCGGCCTGGAGAGCGCGATGAGCGTCGGCGTCGTGAGCGCCCTGCACGCCGCCATGGAACGTGACGGCGTGCCACGCGAGCAATGGACGCGCGAACCCATCCTCATCTGCGGCCACTCCCAGGGTGGGATTGTCGCCGCCGCGCTCGCCTCCATCCCGCCGGACGAGGCCGGGGTCAATGTCGGCGGCATCCTGTCCACGGGTGGCCCCAACCGCCGTATCCGTGTGCGCCCCGACGTGGTGATCGTCGCCGTCAACCACGACCAGGACGTCATGCCGAGCTTCGACGGCTCGCCCGACCGCGCCCCCGACCGGCGCGTCACCGTCGGGCGTAGCCTCGTGAGGCCTCGGACCCGCCCCCTCTACTATGCGCACTCCTCCTCGACCTACACGGAGACCGTGCGCCTCCTCGAGCGCAAGGTGCGCGTGACCCCGTGGGGTCGGCTGGCCTCGTCGATGGCGGCGCTGCAGGATTTCCTGCCCACCCCGGGGGAGTCCACGCGCGTCATGCACTACGAGATCTGGCAGGACCTCCTGACACCCACCGCCGACGCCGCGTGGGACACGGTCGCCGCGCTCGAACGCGGCGGCGCGTACACGGCCGCCACCTATCCCATGGACTACGTGACCACGGTGCCGCGCCTACCGCGCGTCGCCCGCGCGAGGCGTCGGCGCGCCTCTGCCTTCTCCGCCCTCTCCCGGCTCATTCCCATCAGAAAGGACCGCTCATGACCGAGCATTACGCCCCCCTGCGCGAGGTGCGCCGCTGGATGCGCGTCTCGACCCCCGTGAACAAGGCCGCCGCGTCCGGCCTGCGCGGTCAACTCCCGCAGATTGCCGGGCCGCTCGTGATCGGCGCGCTCGGCGTGGGTGCGATTGGTGCCGGCATCGCGTGGCGAGCCCTGGCTTCAACGCGGGGAACCGGGCGCACGCAGCGCTTCGCGGAGCTGGCCTCGTCCGCGCTGGAGGCCGCCTTCCCGGAGACGTTCATCGACGAGGCCGGGGTTGGCCCCGGTGAACGCGGTTCCAGTGAGCGCCGCGTCGTCAACGTCGAGGTTGGTGAGGGCTTCGGTCGCCCATCCCTGGTGTCCATTGACGTGGTTGCACCGGCCTCGGATGAGTTAGCGAATCTGGAGGTCGCGACGGAGGCGCTGGACGCGCTCACTCGCGCGGTGTGGAACAATGCCGAAATGGCACCGGTCAGTGTTCGCGCCCGCGTCCTCATCGCACGCGGTGATGCGGATTCATCGGCGGACGCCCGGGTGGTGCCCGGTGCGCAGACCGAAACGGTGGCCGACATGGCGGTGCTGGGCTTCGAAGACGAGATTGCACGTCCCGACGAGCTTTACGCGCGCTATGGCGCGCCCGACTGCGACCCTGCCTGGAGGCCGTGACCTTCGATAGGACAGAGTGCCTCCGCTTTTGTGGATGTGATGGAGCCCCCAGCAGGACTGCTGGGGGCTCTCTTGTTCCGGCTCAGCTAATGACCTCGATGTCGCGTAGGTACACCACGGGGTTACGTGAATTGGGGCGCCGGATCTTCTTTCCGATCAGCTCCTCATGTTTGGCTGGGAGGTCACTCGGGATAATGGAGATGCGGCCGCTTCCCTCGTCTAGATCCTTCTCAACGCCAGCGACGCGAGTAACCGCCTTGACCGTATCGTTCTTGTCGAGCACAAGTAGTTCAGCGCAGTCGATGATGCGTGCTGCACTGGCCTTCCACCACTTACGTCCACGTTCAAGCCAATCATCCGCGTTAACTTCGTTGACTCGGATAACGACGATTTCCTGATGCGCCATGACTGTTTCCTTTCTTGGAGGATTGAAGCTGACCTTGATGCTTAGCTTCTTATACTTCTATTAAAGTATAAGAAGTATGGGGGTGCAACTCATGATTCAGTTTGTGCGAGGAGTAAATCTTGGTGTCGATGGTGAGAAGGACTCTGCGCATAGTTCGAGGGTTGTCGTGTCAACCATCTGGTTGTATAGCCCTGACAACACTCCGCCCCGCCTCGTCGATCCAGGGCAGAAACGACAAAGGGCGGCGAGGCGCGGACCAACCGCGCACCCGCCGCCCCAGCCGATAGGACTCAGGCCTCCCAGCGCGCCAGGCGCTCGGACAGGCCGACGTAGGTCGCCGGGGTCAACGCCAGGAGACGCTCCTCAACCTCGGTCGGCAGACCCAGGCCCGCAATGAACTCACGCATGTCGCGCTCGCCCACCTCGTGGCCGCGCGTCAGCTCCTTGAGGCGCTCGTACGGGTTCGCCAT
>CABKMZ010000053.1 GCA_902373545.1 uncultured Actinomyces sp.
GCGAAGAGGCCACTGCCCCCACCCAACGGAAGAAGCGTTCCCTCGCGACGACCATCCTCACGATCCTGGCCGTCCTCGCCCTCGTCATCTACGCCGTGGTGGGAGGCTCATACGACTTCGGCACGGAACGACTCATCTGGACGGCCGCGGCCAGCGGGCTCGGGCTCATCGTCGCCATCGGGTGCCTGGTCAGCATCCCCCGCTCCTTCCGCGAATTGCGGCGAGCCAAGGCCGCCGGCGACATCGCAACCAGCCGCATGCGCGTTCGCGCCCTGTTCTTCACCATCATCATCCTCCCCATCAGCGGCTACTTCTCCGCCACCCTCGGCGTCCCGGCTGCCCAAGACCTCGTCGAAGGCCACCACACCGTCACCGTCACCTCGTGCACCTACGAGCAGGGCTCGCATCGACGGTCGCGTCGACGCGGAGGCGGGCGCACCGTGTACGACAACTACTTCACGATGACCCTCACCGACGGGACGGCGCATACGACAACCATCGAGACAGACCAGCGCACGAGCATCCAGACCATGGGCGGCACCTACGAGGTGCTCTACCAGGCCTGCAACGTGCAATCGGGCAACGCGTCCATGACCCTGGACGTCTACGAGCACAGCTGGATCATCGTCGACGCCCGCCTGAACTGACACACAGACGATCTCGCCCCAGCTTCGTTCCCCCTCCCCTCAGGTCCACCATGAGCAACCAGAACCCGTATCCGTCTGCCTTCGGCCCGTCCGCCTTCGACCCGTCCGCCTCCGCACGCCAGTCCCCTCACCAGGCGCCCGACCCGTGGTCCCCACGCGAGGACGCGCCCTCCAGCGGTGTCCCCCAACCACCGATCACGCGCAACCGGGGTGCATGGGAGGCCAACCCGACCGCCCCGAGCGTGGGCTGGCAGGGAGGCCCCAACGGGCAAGCGCGCCGCACCCAGGCCTCGACGATGGGAAGCTCCTACCCGGGCGCATCCCCGACCGGCGCGCCGCGCGAGCCGAAGAAAGAGTCCAAGGGACACTTCTGGCTGTGGGTCATCCTGTCGACGCTGGGCATCATCATCGCCATGTTCGTGTACATGATCGGCGAGTCCTTCACCGTCGGCCCGGAAGTGCTTCAGTGGACGCTCATCAAGAGCGGCGTGCTTCTCATCGCTGCGCTCGGGTGCATCGCCCTCGGAGCCGTCGTACACCGCCGCATGCGTGCATCCAGGGCGCAGGGTAACGAGAATGACGCCCTCTCACGACAGCCCGGACTCGTCATGGTTGGCTTTGTGGGACTGCTGCTCGGGTACTTTGCTCTGTCCAACGGGGTGCCCGCCGCCCTCGACCTCGCCGACGGACCACAGCCATTCACGGTGACGTCGTGCACCTACGACCAGTACTCGATGAAGAAATCGTCCTCCCGCGGCGGGAGCACGACCGTGTACGAAAACGAATTCACCATGACCTTCGACGACGGGACCGTCCACACGACGACCATCGAGATGGACAGCGCAGAGGATATCGAGCATGAGGGCGGCGCGGTGAGAGTCCTCTATCAAGCGTGTCATCTGCGGTCGGGGGCCGCATCCATGACCGTGGATTACTACACTCACACGCGGGTCATCGCGGACGCCCGGCTCAACAACTAGGCGCCGCCAAGCCGCGCCCGCAACGCCGGACAGAGGTTTGTCACGCGACGCCGACGCCCCGACAACACCGGGCCGCCAGTGCGTGGACACGGTGACTACCCCGTGGGCACACGGGTCTATCCTGGCTAGACACACGGCGATCAGGCCGACGCGAGCCCGCGTGCCCGCGCGAGCCGACCATCGCCTCGTCGATACCTCGCCCGAAGGACACACCGGTGACTAACACGAGCGTTCCCCAGCCCAACAAGGAACCCTACTACCCGCCCACGAGGCAGGATTACCGGGATCTCATCGAGCACCACTACCTGATCCGGGCCTTCACGTTCTTTCCGCTCATCATCGTCGCCGTCGCCATATACATGGCCGCGGACTACGGGCCGCTCCACTTTCTTACGGGCGTCGCCATGAACGTCGGCGTCCTCGCCACCTGCCTGACCGTCCCCCTGGCGATCCCCGTCATGATCCGCGACGCGCGCGAGGCCCGAGAACGCGGGGTCGACAAAGCCATCCCGCGCCGTCGCCTGTGGAAGGTGGCGGGCCGCGTCGCCATCAGCCTCGCCTTCGGAGCGATCAGCATCGCCTACCTCACTCCCTTCGTGCGCGACGCCACCGACGGCTCACGCAACGTGACCGTCACCAGCTGCACGAACACGGTCGCCCAGAGGCAGCAGCGCAGCGGCAGCCGCGGCCGGACCCGCGTCATCAACTACGAGGTCTACGAGATCACGATGCAGCTCGCCGACGGTTCCACCCGCGTGCAAGACATGCGCCTGCACCCCCGGGACAACGAATCTGCTAGCAGCCAGGCAGTCTACGACGTGCTCTACGAGGCCTGCGTGACCCATGCCGGCACCACCGGCATGACGTTGAAGATCATGCCCCACTCCCGGACCATCCTGGCCGCGCGCCTCAACTGACGACGCGCCCTCCAACGCGACTGTAGCCCGTCAAAGGATCCACATGAGTTCCCAGTATCCCTACCGCAACGTTCCCTCCCAGCCTCCCATCCCCGGCCCGCCCGCCGGTTCCGTGCCGGGCGCCGGTTCCCTGCCGGGCGCCGGTTCCCTGCCGGGCGCCGGTTCCCTGCCGGGGTCCGGTTCCCTGCCGGGGGCCGGTTCCGTGCCGGGGGCGCCCTCGGGGGCTCCCAAGCGCGGTGCCCTCCGGCGTCTGGCCCCCTACTCCATCATCGCGATCCCGGCGGCGTTCGTCGCCACCCACGTCATCATGTCCAACATGGACGCCTACGGCAGCGGCATGCTCACAAGCACCATCCTCCTGTGCTGTGTCGGGCTCGTCATCGTGGTCGGCGGGATCGTCGCGATCGTCTCGTCCCTGGGAGAGTTGCGCACCGCGAAACAATCCGGCGACCGCCGCGCCTACAGTAAAAAACGAGACTCCATGGGCTGGACCACGATCGGCGTCCTCATGATCGCAGCGCCCACTTTCTTTTACCTGGTTCCCGCCGCCTGGGACCTGTTCGATGGGTCGCAGACGCGCACGGTCACCTCCTGCAGCTATGACCAAGACATCGTGAGCAGTTACCGGATTCCGCGCAACGACACCAGTTTCAACAATCACTTCCACATGCGTTTCGAGGACGGCACCCGCCACACCTTCTCCATCAGGACGCAAAGCCGAGACATTTCTCGGCTGTCAGGAATCATGCAGCCGCTCTACCAGGCGTGCGTCCTCAACCCGGACAAGACTCCCCTCACCATCGACGTGTACATGCACAGCATGGTCCTGGAGGACGTGCGACTGTCCTGAGGGGCGTGCTGGCGGACCTTCCCCCGTGTGGGCGTGCTGGCGGGCGCTGCCCCGCGCAGGCCTCGTCCCTCATTGACGAGGCCGTGAAACGCCGCGTGAAACACAGGTCAGCCCTGGGTGAGGATCCCCGAGATGAAGCGCGCGCTGTGGTCGAGGGCGGCCTCGGCCTCGGGAATGGTGGGAACGCCCAGGACATACACGTGGAAGCCATCCGGCTCCACCCGCAAACGCACGTCGACGCCGGCGCGAGCGGCCTTACGCGCAAAATCGATCACGTCGGGGCCCACGATGTCCGCGTCTCCCTGGAAGATGCGCATCGGCGGCAGTCCCGCCGGGTCACCATACAGGGGGCTGACACACCAGTCGGTCGGATCCAGGTCGCCCGCCCACGCGCGGCCCGCCCACGCCAGGCCGGGGACACGCAGGATCTTGTCGCGGAGCTGCACCTTCTCGATCTCGGGGTTCGTCATGGTCACATCCACCCACGGCGCGTACAGGACGAGGCCGTCCACCTGACGTTTGTCCGCGTCGCGTCGCTGCATGGCGAGGGACAGCGCCAGGCCTCCACCCGCCGAGTCGCCGAAGATAACGACGCGGCCGAACTCAGCCTGGGCCTCGTCGACGATGGGCTGGACGAAGTCGAAAGCTTCGGTCGCGGTGTGCTTGGGGGCGAGCGGGTAGTCGGGAATGATGACGGGCAGGCCCGTGCGGTCGATAAGGCCCTCGACGATGCCCCACTGGCCCACGACCATCGGGTACACGTACGCTCCGCCATGCAGATAGATGAGTGCACCGCCCGAACGCAGGCCCCGCTTCGGAAACACGCGGGTAACGCCATTTTCGCTCGTCGCGGTGAAACGCGCACGCATGCGTCGAGGCATCGGATGCGGCTTCGGGGCGTGGAGCGCCATCTGCTCAGTTGCCGTCTCGCTGTGGAGCAACGGAGGCACAAGACCCATACAGAAGTGAACAACGCGCATCTGGAGGGACATGGGGCCTCTTTCGTATCGACGAATCAGTCTGTGCGCGCCGGGACGCACCCGCGCGCCAACATGTACCAGGATACGCTGCGAGGGAGGTTTCCTGCCTCTCGCACAGGCTCGTCGTTGCTCCACAGGGCACGAGTCCAACGTCAGCCGCAGGGGCACTCACTATCATCCGCGCCGAAGCCAAGGCGTCTGTGTTTCCCACAGGAGTACGAGACCCTGTTGTCTCAGGATCGCCACGAGTACATCGGCCGATATCTGGTTCCTCGTCCAGGTGTCTCGCGCGCGTATTCGGCTCACTGGAAATAGTTGCGTTGGCTTATGGATAGGAAACGTCGTTCTGGATAGGAACTACTCATCTGGATAAGAAAATAAGCTATCCAGAACGCAATAACCTATCCCGATTTCCGTTTCCTATCCAGATGGTGTGCGGGGCTTCTCCTCGTTGATCTCTATGGGATGCTCCTCACGCCAACAGCGTGCAATCAGATGTCAGCCCCCTCATACACCCCATCGCTAACAGCTCTCCGCACGCGAGTCCAGCCACCCATCCTGACAGACGACTCCCAACACCTCACTCCTTGCCGTTATGCACAGGGGTAAATCAAGAGAGCCGGTTATCCACAGGCCCTCCTTTTCGACTACGCCCAACTCGAGGCTCTGTTCGAAGCTAGATGCATGAACCAGGTACCTGTTGTCGTCACCGATATCTTCCAGACGCCAAAGAGCCAAGCGTATTCGCCCGTCACCGTGCGCATCATGCGCGGCATTGCAGCTGCTCTCCCACTCCATCCAGACAAGTCAACTCCATGGGAAATATGGAACGCAGTTGCCCTCGCCCGAAT
Organism: uncultured Actinomyces sp.; assembly: GCA_902373545.1. Classification (GTDB taxonomy): domain Bacteria; phylum Actinomycetota; class Actinomycetes; order Actinomycetales; family Actinomycetaceae; genus Pauljensenia. The sequence goes on from CABKMZ010000053.1 coordinate 5,226, forward strand.
CCATGTAGTGAGTGCATCCCTGCAGCACCAAGCACTGTACGTAGGACGTAGTTGCCTTCTACTCAACGGAATTCAGGGATGGTCCGCGAATCCAAAGATAACCATCTACAGGCCGACAAGACGATCTACTTCCCGACTTCCAGCGTGTTCGATCGGCTCAACGACAGTACCCGAAACATGTGTCACCTATTCCACCATCCCCCCGCTCTCCGAGGAACGCAGACGCACTAACGGATTGGAAACGGAACACCCGTACGATGCACTCATCCGTTGCGTTCAGCAAGAGGAGCCATTGGAGGCTTTCGTCCTCGGATGCATGGCACTGCATCAGTGGAGCAACTTTTCAATGTTTGAGCAGATGGAATCACGTGAACGGGCAGAAGAAATCCGCGTAGCGCTCCTCAAGCGCCTCGAACATTCCCCCACAAAACGAGGACTACGCCGAGCACGTGCCATTCTTCACGCGATTGATCCTGGATGCGAAAATCCTGCTGAAGCAGCCTTGCTTTGGCTTGTGCGCTCGATCAGCCCATTCCCGTCACTGACTCAAGTACATATCGAGGTCCGGGGTCGTCACTATTACGCAGATATTGTCATCGCAGATCTTCGAATCATCATTGAATTTGACGGCATCGGAAAACTAGGCGACAACCAATCCGATCTTGCGCGTGCAAAACGGGAGTGGATCCGCAGGGATGAGGATCTTCGCGATGCAGGGTGGAACATTGTTCGTGTCAGCTGGCCGGACTACAACGACTGGGAGGGTCTACGGTTGAGGCTCATGAGAGCGCTAGGGCGTACGAGCTCATCACTCGATCATCGCCTTCTATGGAGCCCTCCCACCGAGCGTTGTGATGGTCGAAATAGACGTTTCCGGATCGGACGCACCCCACAAGGAGTTCATGTTCTGGATAGGAAACAGCGTACTGGATAGGTTATCGCGTTCTGGATAGCTTAATAACCTATCCAGATGAGTAGTTCCTATCCAGAACAGCGTTTCCTATCCAGAACGAGGGCCGGTGGATTGACACCACCCATAGATGGGTTGCTCACGCTACCACGCGCGCTCTCGGCGTCAGCCCAGTACACGGACAACCTGTTCGCATGAGCGGGCGCGCTTACGATCGGCGGCGGATGAGCCCGCCGCACGTCGCTTTCCGTCGCACAGGGGACGCAAACCAAGCTGCGCGCACCCCGCGGGCCACGCGTGCCTCGCGAAACCGCACCTGGCTCCCGCCGGTGACGCAAACAAAACGCATACACGACGCGCATACAAAACGCGCCCGGACCAACCGGTCCGGGCGCGCAACGTATTCGGCTCAGGCGTTAGGACGCTTGCCGTGGTTCGCGCCGTGCTTACGACGATCGCGACGCTTACGACCCCGCTTCGACATGTCATTCTCCTTGGGTTTGTTGTCTAGACTGAAGCATTTTTGCACACATTGGCCCAAACCACCAAGGCACAGGCCGTTTGCGGCGACGAAGGTCACCGAAAAACGGACAGTAACCCCGGCCTCGTCAGCCTGCGTCACGCCACGCGGTCGCGCGTTGCCGCAGGGCGCTTAGCGCCAGGTGACGGACACGCTGGTGATCGAGGCGACGACGCGGGCGCGCAGCGCATCCGAGGCCTGTTCGGTCTCGTAGCAGCCGCGCATGAGGGCGCGCACGTGCCGCTCGGCATCCAGGGCGTCGGTGCAGTGCGCGCAGGTGGCGACGTGCTTGATCATGAGGGCGCGGGCGCGGGCATCGGGCCCGGGTACGGATCCGGCGTCGATGAGGCCGCTGCGGCGGTCACACTCCTCGCAGTCGATCAGTTCGTACAGGGCATCTTGGACATCCTGGCAGGTGATGTGCGTGGTCACTTGGCTCCTCCGATCCCGTATTCCGCGGCGACGTCGGCCAGCGCGGAGCGCAGGTTCTTGCGCGCCCGGTTCAGTCGGCTCATGACGGTCCCCATGGGAACTCCTAGTTCTTCGGCGATTTCCTTGTAGCTCATACCCTCAACGTCAGCCATGAGGACAACCATCCGGTGTTCCTCTGAGAGCGAATCGAGGGCGTCGCGCAGCTGCGAGGAGGGCAGCGCCTCGAGCGCCTCGACTTCCGCGGATTTGAGGCCGACCTCCGAGTGGGAGGCGGCATCGGCCAGCTGCCAGTCCTCGACGGTGTCGCTGGAGGCGCGCTTGGGCGAGCGCTGCGCCTTGCGGTAGCTGGTGATGTAGGTGTTGGTGAGGATCCGGTAGAGCCAGGCTTTGATGTTGGTGCCGGGCTTGTACTGGTGGAACTTCTGGTAGGCCTTGAGGTAGGTCTCTTGCACCAGGTCTTCCGCGTCGGCTCGGTTGCGGGTCATACCCAGGGCCGCGCCGAAGAGTTGGTTCATGAGGGGCATCGCTTCGTCCATGAAGCGGGCCTCGAGCGTGGCGCCGTCCGGGGTGGACGAGGCCGGGGCGGACGAGGCCGGGGCGGGCTCGGGCGCCTGCGGCATCGGTTGAGTGGTTGTCGTATCCATCGCCTCCCAGCGTAGTCGCGCGGTCGTGCGGCGCGAATGGGAGTGGGCGATGGGTGGTCATACTGAGGGCAACGCCTCACGCCCCTCTTTATTCCACAACCCCCAACAATTGTGCGTTGCACCACTTTCATCCTGTTGTTTGGGAGTGGCCGGGCCGTTCGGCTTCCCCCGGGGGCAAAGGTGTCGAACAATAGGGGTATGAATCTGCTGCGCGTTGTTGCCCGTCCCCTGCTCGCCGCCCCGTTCATCGCCGATGGGGTTGATGCCCTCATGCATCCGCGTTTCCACGTGGAGCGCGCCGCGGGCGTTCGTCCCCTCATCGACAAGGCGACCGACGCGGTCGGCCTGGAGCCGCTGACGGATCAGCAGCTGGCCGTCGCGACCCGCGTGACAGGCGCGGTGACGGTCGTCGCGGGCTTGCGCTTTGCGCTGGGCCGTAAGCCCCGCGTGGCCGCCCTGACCCTGGCCGCGATCGGCGCGCCCATGGCCCTCGTGAATGCTCCCCTGCCGGGAACGACGCGAGGCCTGTCCAAGGAGCAGATCAAGCGCCGTCGCTACCGCACGCTGAATAAGGCGGGCCTGGCCGCAGGCGTTCTCCTGGCGTCGACGGATCGCGTCGGTCAGCCCTCGGCCCTCGTCGCCCACGCGATGCGCCGCGACCAGCGCCGCGCGATCGCCGCGGCCGAGGCCGCCGTCGTGGAGCGTCTGAGCGGCACCGCTTCGTGAGCGCGCCCTGGCCCGCTCCCCTGGCCGCCTCCCCCGTGGATGCCACGGTCGAGGTGCCGGGCTCAAAGTCGATCACGGCGCGCGCCCTCTACCTGGCTGCCGTCGCCGATTCTCCCTCCGTCATTCGCGGTGCCCTGGATGCGCGCGACACGCGCCTGTTCGCGGCCGCCCTGGAGGTCATGGGCGCGCGCGTGGAGGACGAGGGCGCGGGAACGCTGCATGTCACTCCGATGGAGCTTCCGCCGCGCGGCGGGCGCATCGAGTGCGGCCTGGCCGGCACCGTCATGCGCTTCCTGCCGCCCTTGGCGGCGCTGTCCCCCGAGGAAACACTCTTCGACGGGGATGAGCAGGCCTACGCGCGCCCGCTCGGCCCGCTCCTGGACGCCCTGGTGCGCATGGGCGCGACCGTCACGTATCACGGGGAGCGCGGGCACCTACCTTTCACGATCCGGGGTCCGATCCACACGCCGCTGGGGGCGCAGGCCTGGGTGGACTCTTCGTCCTCTTCGCAGTTCCTCTCCGCCCTGCTGCTCGTCTCTCCCCTGGTGGGCGATCCTCTCTTCGTGTCGGCTCCGGGCGTCGTCCCGTCAATGCCGCACGTGGAGATGACGCTGGCGTCCCTGGCGGGCGCGGGCATCGACCTGGAGGTCGTGGACGAGGGCCGGGCAGACCTGTCCACCTGGCACGTCTTCCCGTCGCTCCCGCGAGGCGGCGACATCACCGTCGAGCCGGATCTGTCCAACGCGGGCCCCTTCCTGGCGGCCGCGATGGTGACGGGCGGGCGCGTGCGCATCCCGGCGTGGCCGGGGGCGACGACGCAGGCGGGCGACGCCTGGCGCGCGCTGCTCGGTCACATGGGCGCGACCATCACCCTGGACGAGGAGGGCCTGACCCTGAGCGGACCGGGCGCCGGCAACTACCCGGGCATCAAGGCGACCATGGCCGAGGTCGGCGAGCTGACCCCCACCCTGGCCGCGATCTGCGCCTATGCCTCGACCCCATCACATCTGAGCGGCATCGCGCACCTGCGCGGACACGAGACCGACCGACTGGCGGCCCTGGTCGCCGAGATCAACCGCGCGGGCGGGCAGGCCGAAGAGACCGAGGACGGCCTCATCATCACGCCGCGCCCGCTCCACGCCGCGCAGATCCGCTCCTACGCGGATCACCGCATGGCGACCTTCGGCGCGATCCTGGGCCTCGTCACCCCCGGCATCACGGTCGACGACATCGCGTGCACCTCCAAGACGCTGCCCACCTTCGAGGCCATGTGGGCCTGCCTCGTGGGCGATGGCGGCCAGGGAAGCACCCAGGCCGCCCCGGCCTCGTCCATCGAGGAGGAGCAGTGATGGCCCGCCGCGACACCGGAACCGACGACCCGCGCGTGCGCGTGCGCGCCGGCAAGGGCTCGCGCCCGCGCACGAAGGACCGGCCCGACTGGTCCTCCAAGCCTCTGGGCCGCGTCATCGGCATTGACCGCGGCCGCTACCAGGTGAGCCTGGAGGAGGACGGCACCCGCGTGGTGGCCGTGCGCGCCCGCGAGCTGGGCCGCGGCTCCGTCATCATGGGCGACCGCGTGCGCCTCACCGGCGACCTGTCCGGGCGCCCCGACACGCTCGCGCGCATCGTCGCCGTCGAGGAACGCTCCTCGGTGCTGCGCCGCTCCCTTGAGGACGCGCCGGATCAGCGCGGCGAGAAGGCGATCGTCGCGAACGCGGACACCATGTGCATCGTCGTGGCGCTGGCGGATCCGCCGCCGCGCACCGGCATGATCGACCGCTGCCTGGTCGCGGCCTTCGAGGCGGGCCTCGACCCCGTCCTCGTACTGACCAAGGCGGACCTGGCCAGCGCGGACGAGCTGATCGCCGCCTACCAGGACTTCGACGTGCGCGTCGTGCTCACGAGCGCCGAGGCCGGGGAGACCGACCCAGGCGTCGCCGAGCTGCGGGCCCTCCTGACCGGCCACTGGTCGGTGCTGGTGGGGCACTCGGGGGTCGGAAAGTCCACGCTCATCAATCTGCTGGTGCCGGGCGCGGGCCGCGCGACGGGGCACGTCAACGAGGTGACGGGGCGCGGGCGCCACACGTCGACCTCCTCGGAGGCCTTCGAGCTCGACGAGGGCGGCTGGATCGTGGATACGCCCGGCGTACGTTCTTTCGGCCTGGGGCATGTGAGCGTCGCCGACGTGCTGGGCGTCTTCCCGGACGTCGCGGAGGCGGCCGCCTGGTGCCTGCCGCTGTGCTCGCACGACGAGGAGGAGCCCTCGTGCGCACTTGACAGTTATGCGCGCGCCACCGGCCCCTTCGCGATCGACGAGGCCGGGGCTGAGGATGCGGATCAACTGCGGCAGGGGCGCGCATCCCGCGTGGCGTCGGTGCGCAGGCTGCTGGAGGCCGTGGCGACGGCGGAGGCGGCCAGCAAGGCAGCCCGCTAAAAAGTGCGCGCCGAAAGCGCTTGACAGCGCCCCCTCTGTGTGGACAATGAGAGTATAGCGATGGTCGCTATCTCTGATTCACAAGGTCGTGATCGCTATGTCCACCATTGAGCAGAACCTTATCGGCAACACTGCAGGGCTTTCGCGGGTCGACAAGGCACTCCGCTGGTTTTTCCTCCTGTCCTTGATCGGGCTGACTATCTATTCGATCGGCGGCATCTTTTTCGGGACGGGCGTTCCACTGAGGAACGACGGGCTCGCCATGACGGTGGCACTGCTCGCTTATCTGACTCCAGGATATTCGCGCACGATTCCCGGTGTTCATCGCTTCCTTCGAGCCTGCGAGTGGGCGGTGATGGGCTGTTCCCTCGTATGCACCACCGCTGTCATCATCGGTGATGTCACGAGCGGAGGCATCGACCCCGAGCCCTACAACATGCCATGGAACGTCTCGATGATCGCAGCATTCGCTGCCCTCTGTTTCTTCGTGGTGCTCATCATCGCAAAGGACCGCGCCCGCCACAGCGGACCGATCGACCCAGCCGGATAGCCCCGCCCCCTCACATCGTCGCCGAAGGCGGCCACCGCTCGGGCTTGACCGAGGGGTGGCCGCGACCTGCTCGGCAGTACTGCGTCTCAAGCGACAGCAGAGTTAGCACACGGACGTCACAGACACAAATCACACCCATGTAATGTGACTAATCACCCATGCTCCCTACTTGACAGTTACGTCACATGGCCAACAATGAGAATGTAGCGACGGCCGCTACACCCCCTTCCACAAGGATGTGATCGCCGTGTCAAACGCCCGCCATCCCTCAGCAACCCCCGACCCGTCCGAACCGACGCACACTGACATGACGCTGCGTTACGTCTTCCTCGCGGTCCTCGTCCTCCTCGCCGTCGTCTCGATCGGAAGCTCCTTCATCAGCGCCGACGTGAGGATGAGCGACTACATCATCGCGATCGCCGCAGCGCTGTTGGCCAACCAGATGCCGGGATCCACGCGCGCGCTTCCTCCCACGAGCATGCGTCCCACTCCGCGCACCTACGAACGGGTTGGACTGGCGTGCGCAACCGTGTCCATCCTCGCCATTCTCGTGGGGTCGATCACCACGAAAGCAGCCGACGCCTCGCCGTTTACGATCCCGTGGCTGATCGCCGCAGCCGCGCTCCTCGCGACCATCTGCATCAGCGTCGCGATCATGATCACCAAGGACCGGCAGCGCCGAGGCCTGGGCACGCCTCCTGCCCAGTAGGCGCGCGGTCGCTCAGCAGCAGGCAGACCAATGCCCGTAGCGGTCGAACTGTAGCCCAATCCTCAGACTTCAATTCCGATGCCCAACAAGCGGCAGGCAGTTCACAAGGGACGAGGCCGGGGACGAGGACGCGGATCGGGTGCGCTCTGAGCGCGCTTCCCGCGTGGCGTCGGTGCGCGGGCTGCTGGAGGCCGTGGCGACAGCGGAGGCGGCCAGCAACGCAGCTCGATAACCCCATTATCACGTTCGCAAAATAGGGTTAAGGGTCAAAATGTGTGTCTGGCTCGGCGTGTCGCGGGGGTTAGATTTGG
>CABKMZ010000054.1 GCA_902373545.1 uncultured Actinomyces sp.
AGGCGCCCAAGGCGAACTCCTGTGTTCGGTCGTCGTCCCACGACACTGCCCACGACCCCCGGGACGCTTCGACCACCACCCCCACACCCCACAATGCGAAGAGCCGGAAACCTGGTCGATCATCCGCAATTTCGCAGAGTATGTGGCCCCGGCGCTCGGATGGGAGCCGACGCGTTCGGGAGCCCTCCCGACGGCTACGACATTGACGAGGTCGTGGCCGAGTAGGAGGTCACGGCACCGCGAGTGGGGCCCGTGCTCGGGGCGTGAGACCTGGGCCTTGCGCGGGGCGGCGGCGGGAACATAGCTGCATGATTGTCGCGGTGTTGAGCTGTAAGAAGCGTGACTGAGCGTCTGGGCCTGACGGGACGCAGACCTGTTGACGGTGACAGCGTCAGGCCGGGGTGGGGGTATCGGAAAGCCCCCACCCCGGTTTCACTTTCTGTGTGCGCTGGCCTACACTAATTGGACAGTATCAACGCAAGACGACGAGGTCTCTCTGTAATGGCTCGACGCTCCAAGGGTGCGGTGTCAATCAATCCGCGCTCCGCTCAGAATATGTCCACGCGACCGGCTGCAATCGCGAAGAAGAAGCAGTCGATCAGTCCGGTCAAGGTTTTCGGTGCCGTCGGTGCGCTGGCCTGCATCGTGACGTCCCTGTTCATTCAGCTGCCGGGACTGGATGTGTCAGGTACCCGCATGTTCGGTATTTTCCTGGCGGCGATTCTGCTGTGGGTGACGGAGGCGGTGCCCCTGGCGGGCACGGCGGTCCTCGTCATTTTCCTGGAGGTCCTGTTCATTTCGGACCACGCGCTGCTGAGTGTGGGAGAGGGAGCCCCGGCGTACACGAAGTTCTTTGGGGCGCTCGCCAACCCGGTCATCATCCTGTTCCTGGGTGGCTTCATGGTGGCCGACGGCGCCGCCAAGTACAAGCTTGACCGCGCGCTGTCGGCGGTCCTCCTCAAGCCCTTCATGGGCAAGCCGCGCCTGACCGTCATGGGCGTCATGCTCATCACCGCGATCATGAGTATGTTCATGTCGAACACGGCGACAACGGCCACGATGTTCGCCGTCATGATGCCGGTCATCATGGCGTTGCCCGAGGGCAAGGCGCGCACCGGCATTGCCCTGTCAATCCCGGTGGCCGCGAACGTCGGCGGCATGGGTACCCCCGTGGGCACGCCCCCCAACGCGATCGCGCTGGGCGCCCTGGAGAACGCGGGCGTCACGGTCACCTTCCTGCAGTGGATGCTCGCGGCCGTCCCGCTCATGCTGGTGCTCCTGGCCCTGTCGTGGGCGTTCATCGCGTGGCGCTACATTCCCGCCGACGCGACGTTCAACATCGACACGTCGGCGCGCTTCGAGAAGTCACGCAGCGCGATCATCTTCTACTCGGTCGCGGGAGCGACGATCCTGCTGTGGATGACGGAGTCGCTGCACCACATTTCCGCTAACGTCGTGGGCTTCCTGCCGGTCGTGGTCCTTTTGATGACGAAGGTGATGAGCGGCGACGACCTGCGCGCCCTGGACTGGCCGGTGCTGTGGCTGGTCGCGGGTGGTATTGCGCTGGGCTCGGGCGTGGCCGCCACGGGCCTCGACAAGTGGATGCTCGGATCGATCCAGTGGGCCTCGATCCCCGGCATCCTCCTGATCTTCGTGCTGGCGCTCGTCGGCTGGGTGACCTCGAACGTCATCTCGCACTCGGCCTCGGCGAACCTGCTGATCCCGATGGGCATGGGCCTGGCGACCACGGTCTCCACGAGCGCCGCCGAGATCGCCATCGTCATCGCCCTGGGTTGTTCGCTGGGCATGTGCCTGCCGATCTCGACCCCGCCCAACGCCATCGCGTACTCGACGGGCACCACCCCGACGCGCGAGATGGCGATCGTCGGCATCGTCGTGGGCGTCGTGGGCATCATCCTCCTGGCGTTTGTCGCGCCCCTGACCTGGGGATTCATCGGGGTGATGTGACGTGTCCATGGACGAGGCCGTGGCCGGCTCGGGTGCAACCAGTAACCCGAGTCCGGGGCTGGCCCACGGGTGGACGCAGGGGCCCGCACAGGAGGATGCCTCGGTCATGGCGCGCACGGATGTGCGCGGCGGCGGGCACCGCGCGGGCTACCCGATTCACATGTTGGTGGTCGGTGACGATTCGAGGCATATTGCCGGCCCGGTGACCAGGGACTTGGCCCACTCGTTCCCGAGGCTGTGCCTGGACCGCGTCGATGGGATCGAGGATCTGGTCGCATACGAGGCGAGCCTGCGCCCCGGCGATCACGTGCTCATGGGCCTGGTGACCTCGGAGGTCGGCGACATTGACGCGATGATTACTCATGCGGCTGCGATCCCGGTGTTGGAGCGCGTCCAGTGGGTGGTCGTCACGGATAAGTCGGAGCATCGTGATCTCACGGGCTGTATGCAGTCGGGGGCTCTTTCCTCGGTGTTGAAGGCGCCGTGGACTGTGCCGCTGCTGGCGGGTCAGGCCTATTCGACGATGGTGCGTTACCTGAGCGGATGCGGCTATTCGCAGCGTCAGATCCGTAACCTGATCGCTGATCCGCCGCCGTTTGCGGTGCAGGGTCCGCTCCTGGAGGGCCTGGATCGCGATGAGCGTGAGGTCGTCATGGAGCTCCTGGCGGGCGTGGAGCGGGTGCTTGGCCAGAGGCCGCGCCTCATCGTCCCTGAGGGCACGCAGCTGGTGACGCAGGGGCAGCCGGTGGGTGCTGTCTACCTGGTGCTCGAGGGTCAGGTGTCCTTGCACAGGGATTCGTCGCAGGGCGAGGTCTTGTCTCACTTGGCCACCTCGGGCCCGCTGATCGGCCTCGTGTCTCTCGCCCGGGCGGAGGACGCCTTCTTCACGGGCGAGACGGCGACCGAGGCGACGGTTGTGCGCCTGACGACCGAGCAGCTCCAGATCGTCATTTCCGAGGATCCGTCAATTGGTGCGACGCTGACGGCGCTCGCCATTCGCTCGCTGACGCGCCGCCTCATGCGCGCCGAGGACCTTCACCTGCAAAACGCGATGCTCGCCGAGGACCTTGAGGCCCAGAAGGAGGCCCTGGCGGCCACCCTCGAGGACCTGCGCGCGACTCGCGCCGAGCTGGTCGAACGTGCGCGCTTCGCGATGCTCGGTGAGCTCAGCGCCGGTATCGCCCACGAGCTCAACAACCCGGTGACCGCCCTTGTGCGCGCCGCCAAACACCTGCACGAGGACGTCGATGCGGCCCTCGCGGCCCCAGCCACGGCCTCGTCACGGGAAGCCATGTCCCGGGCGCTGACCGCGCCCCCGCGCTCCACGTCGGTCGAGCGCGCCCTCATGAAGGAGCTCCTGCCCGTCGTCGGTGACCGCACGCTCGCGCGTCGCCTCGTGCGCGCGGGGATCCAGGGGGCGGAGGGTGCACGCGCGCTCGCCCAGATCCCGGGCGGCATCGAGGCGTACGAGGCCGGGGCGCGCCTGGGCGGGTCCCTGCGCTCGGTGCTTGCCGCGGGTGACCGCGTCATCGAGCTGACCCAGTCCCTCAAGGGATACGCGCGACCGGACGCCGAGGACCTCAAGCCCGTGGACGTGCGCGAGGGCATCGACGATGTCCTGCGGCTGACCGCCCACAGGGTGCGAGGCATCCGCATCGACTGCGACTACGAGGACGTGCCGCTCGTGCGCGCGCACCCGGCGAAGCTGCAGCAGGTGTGGACGAACCTCATCGTGAACGCGGCCGAGGCCATCGAAGACGAGAATACCGACTTGATCGCGGCGGCGGAGGCGTCGGGCGGTGTGCCTGAGCTGCCGGCACGCGGTGAGGCCGAGGCACTGATCCGCATCACCGTGCGGCCGACGCCTGAGGGAATCACCGTCACCGTGTTCGATAACGGGCCGGGCATCGACCCGGCAATCGTCGAGAAGATTATGGAGCCGCACTTCACCACTAAGGCGGGGCGCGTCCGATTCGGGCTGGGTATGGGCATGTCCATCGTCCGAAGCATCATCGCCGATCATGGGGGGACTCTCGTGATCTGCTCTGACCCGGGGTCCACCACCATGCGGATCTCGTTGCCCACTCAACCACAAGAGGAGGAATCATGACCCTGACAATCCTGTCCCTCGAGGACGAAGCGGACGTGCGAGACGCGCTTGAGCGTGATCTTGAAGAGTTTTGGGACAAGATCCGGCTTGAGGTCGCCGAGGACGTCGACGACGCGTGGGCCGTGATCGACGAGATCGAAGAGGACGGCGACGAGCTGGCCCTTGTCCTGTCGGATCACCGCCTGCCTGGCAAGTCCGGCGTTGACTTCCTCGTGGAGCTCATGAAGGATGAGCGTTTCGGCGCGACTCGTACGGTGCTGGTGACCGGTCAGGCCGACCAGTCCGACACGATCCGAGCGTTGAACCAGGCGGGCCTGGACTACTACATCGGCAAGCCCTGGAACCCCGAGGAGCTGCGCACCGTCGTGCGCGACCAGCTCACCGAGTACGTCCTCGAGTCCGGTGTGAACCCCCTGCCCTACGTGACCGTGCTCGACGGCGTGCGCGTTATGGAGGCGATCCGCTAAGTTTGGCGGCAATCCGCTGAGCTGCGAGACGAGGGCCGCCGCCCACCAACGATGGTGGGCGGCGGCCTCATTTTCTGCCACGACGGTGTTCCTCATGTCGGAGGTTGGCACGATCGCGGTGGGAGCGCGCGTGGCCGTCGCGGTCGCGCAGTGAGCCCCAGCTCCCCCTCACCAGGGGAACTGGGGCTCAGCCGAAGTTTTGCTGTCGTAGCAAAACTACACGTACCGTGCCTGATCGACGGATCGATCAGGGCAGCATGCCGAGAATGCTGCCAACAAAGGCGAGGAACGCGTTAATAACTTCGGTGATCTGTGCAAACATTGTTGCCTCTTTCTTCCGGTCAGCTCCCAGTCCATCTGGTGGGCTTAAGACGTCAGAATGTCCTGTCTGACGTGCCTTAAATGTATACAAAGGTGAGCGCGTGGTCAAGTTTTACAAATGTAACAAATGTATATATTTTGCTTGAGATTTCAATGTTTTTCATTCTTTCCGTACGTGTGATGCGCCGTCGCATCTGGTCGCCCAAGAAGTGTGTATATTCGCGATGAAACCTGAGTGTTTGTATATGTTATAGGGGGTTGCGTTGGTGTCGTGTGTGCGCTGGAATGACGAGGGTTGATGTCCGCAAGTGGGTGACCATGAGCGGAGGTGTGTTGCCGCAAGGGGGTGGGATTCAGTTTTGTCGGTTGCTGACACTGTGCTCAATGTATGACTCGCGGCACACGGTGCCTGACCAGCTGTGCAGTATCTGTCTCGTTGTCGAGGTGGACGCGACTGCTCCATGCGTAAGCCGTCGAATCTGGAGGAGCCATGCATGGCCGCGTGCGACCAGCTCACCGACACCGTCCCCAACGCATACGTCGACCCCTGCCCGACGTGATTGTGCACGACGGTGCGGGCGCCACGGAGGCGATCCGCTAAACCCTCAAGCGAGGGGCCGCCGCACAACCAACGATGGTTGCGCGGCGGCCCTCGTCGGCACCTGGCGTGCTTCGTGGCTGAGTCGATCGTGGTAGAGGCTGGGAGGCCAGCTGCCCAGTTTGATGTGGACGAAGACGTAGGCGTCGGCGGCTAGGTATGCGACGACGCTCCACTCGACGAGTGCGTAGGAAAGGAACATCTGATTGCTCACGTTCGATGGGTTCGCCAGCGTACCCATCGTTTCCTCCGTAGCCACCTCGCGCGGGCGTCAGGCTGCGTCCGCGCGCCTTGATGCCCTTCCTACGCGTCGGCCTGGCCACGGGTCTACCGGCTGTGCCACGCAGTAGTGCGGGCCGGTGTATCGCCCGGTGCCCGTGCCGACCACGTTGGGGTGTTCCTTGATCGAGGCTCCAATTGCCAGGCGGCACGGCTTGATCTGTTGGAGGGGCGGTGCAGTGGTGCCGTGTGCCTGCATCGGTTTGGGCGCTCCGCTCGCCCGGGTTGTTTGCACATCGTGTTTCTTTCGGAGTTGGAGGCACCGGACACCAGAAGGATCGTGTTGAGGAGCTCGATTGGCTTGGCGCTTGTGATACTACTGTCACAAACGGTATCCTGCTGCATACGATATGTACTCGATCCAATGAAGGTAGCCGCATGGAGTTCTCGCATGTGCACATCAAGAACTGGAAGAACTTCCAGGATCTGAGTTTTGATGTCGGCCCGCGGCTGTTTATTGTTGGGCCGAATGCCGTCGGTAAGTCGAATCTTCTTGATGTGTTCCGTTTCCTTCGGGATATTGTTGCGCCCGGGGGTGGGATGGTTCAGGCTGTCGATCAAAGGGGAGGGTACCGGAAGATACAGAGCCTCTTTGGTCGTCGGGCACCGTACCCGAGGATCGATGTGTCCATGCGGGACGGAGACGACACGTGGCGGTATGTGCTGGTCATCGAATGTGAGAAGTCCGGACATCGAAGGGTTCTTGTTCAGGAAGAACGGGTTGAATGTAACGGAAGGGTCTTGCTCAGCCGTCCGTCACAGGATGATAGAGATGATGTGGAGCTGCTGACGCAGACGCATCTGGAGCAAAAGGTCACCAATAAAGAGTTTCGAAAGATTGCTGACTTCTTTGGTCAGATCAGGTACTTCCATCCCGTTCCGCAAGTAATTAGAGGACTAACGGGGAATGATATACGGACCTCTGACCCGTATGGTTCCGATATTATTCAACAGATCAGTGAAACGCCTGATCGAACGCGGAAAGCGAGGCTCAGGCGTGTTCAGGCTGCCCTTCAACGGGCTATTCCTGAGTTTGAAGAGCTGAAGCTCGAAAAGGATGCCATGGGTGTGCCCCACTTGGAGGTGGGTTACAAAAACTGGCGGGTGCGTCCGTCCTGGCAAAACGAGACGCAATTCTCGGACGGAACGCTGCGACTGCTGGGGTTACTCTGGGCGCTGGTCTCAACTCCTGCCGATGGTTCGAGCGTGCTGCTCCTTGAGGAGCCGGAGCTTTCGTTGCATTCCGCGCTCGTGGCTGAGCTACCATCTGTTTTCGCAGAGGCAAGGCGACAGGTGAAGGGTGGCGTGCAGATCATCCTCTCGAGTCATTCCGCTGAGATAGTGGATGATGAGACGGTCGGCGCGGATGAGGTCCTCGTACTCCTTCCCGGAACGAATGGGACGAATGGGAGTCTTCTCAGTGATCGTGATGACGCCGAATGTTACCTCGAGATTGAGACACCGTTCTCGGAGATCATTAGTGTTCTCATGGGCGCTGATGGGACGCCAAGTCTGACGCTCTGATCATGAGTGCATCGATACCGAGGGCGTTGGTTTACGTTGAGGGAAAGACAGACATCCCCGTGGTTCATGCCGTCATGAGGGCTGCGGGCTGGGAATGTGAGGAATTCATAGTAAAATCATTGAAAGGATCTAAGAAGCTAGAGGCTAGGCTAAGGGAACAGGCTAGGCTTCCTTCCCCAGTCCCGAGGATATTCATGCGAGATGCCGATGGGGATTGTCCTGTCGATATTAGAAGGCGGCTCCTGCCAAAGGGAAGCGCGGATACTGTTGTTCTTCGTGTGTGCGACGATGAGATTGAGAGCTGGCTTCTTGCGGATGACGTGGGTCTCTCCAGGTTTTTCAACATGCCGCTTGCAAAAGTTGAGTCACCGAACGGGGTGGATGCGAAGGAGCGAATGTTGGCCTGTGTGTCGAAGTATGGGAAGAAGAATATCAAGGATTTTGTACGAAAGGAAAGCAAAAGCCATGGTGGGCGTGCCTTCATTTTCGGTGCGCGTTACGAAACAATTCTGACGCAGTTCATCACTGATGAGTGGAATATCGACAGAGCCGCGAAACGAAGTGACAGCCTCAAAAGGGCGCTACAACGCCTAGGTGAGCTGCACGAACGTTTCTAAGCGGCGTCCTTGTTCGTTGGTCGTGCTGCGGGAGCGACACAAGACAAAACCTCGTAACGGTTGAGGGCTTTAGACCGCGGACGGCTGGCCCGGGTCGTTGCACATGGTGATGCCCTCGAAACCGGCGGCCCCCAGGACCTGGAAGATGTCGTCGAGGAGGACCATCGGCTCGGCCGTGCCCGCCGCGAACTCGGGGTGGCGGATCTCGATGGCGGCCATGCCTCGCGGGTCCGTGACCGGCTCGGTCTCGAACTTCTCCGACAGCAGTCGGTTCGCCTCCTCCAGGTCGGCGGGGGAGCCGAACGCCCAGGTCACGGCCTTGTTGCCCGCTCCCGTGGGGGTGCGCTGAATGTACATGCGCGTCATGAGGATGTGGCGCCCGTGGCGCGGGAACACGTCACCCACGCGCATAAACAGGGCGATGTCGGCTAGCTCGCCGCCCAGCGACGAATCTACCAGCGCGTACCCGTAGGCGCCGATGCCGCGCAGGGTCAGGGCGTCCGCGAGAAGCCCGATGACCTCGTCACTGAAAGGCTCGGGCTGGAAGTACACGCCCTCGCCGACCCTCGGCGCGTCCGGGCCGAGCAGCGTGATGTCGAAGCCGGCGTCCGCCAGTGCGTCCCGCACGAGCGCCACGTTGTGCTCCGGGAAGGGATGCAGCGCGGCCGCGTTCGCGGCGATGCGCTCGATAAACACGTAGGTGGAAAAACCAAGCTCAGCCATGCGCTCATTGTAAGCGCCGGGCCAGCCGGTCATGCGACGAGGCCGCGGCACCCCGGGCGGTCGGGTGACCACGAGGGGAGGCCACGGCCTCGTCAATGACGGAGAGTCAGCGCAGGCACAGGCCCTGCTCGTTGAGGACCTCCATGATGGGGGAGACGTGCGCGCCGCCCACGCCGATGTTGGTGGCGACCAGGTGGGTGAAGGACTCGAGGCGCGAACCCGAGCGCAGGTCGTAGTACTCGGTGACCTCGCGGTCGTAGTCTGCCAGCGTCTCCGTGTAGGACTCCACGCGCGGGTACGTGTTCTTCGCGGTGACGACCGACAGGGGCATGCGCGGCTTCTGGCCGGGCTCCTGGTCCGGGTGTCCCACGAGCAAGCCGACAACCGGGAAGGTCAGTTCCGGCAGCTCCAGCGCATCGACGACGCCGCGCGGATCGGTCAGGATCGAGCCGAGGTAGACGGTGCCCAGGCCCATCGACTCGGCGGCCACGACCACGTTCTGCGCGGCCAGCAGCGCGTCCTCGAGCGCCGTGAGGAACAGGTTGATCGACCCCAGGGCCTCCGAGGAGACGCCCTGCTCGGCGCGGATGCGGCTGTTGCGGTACAGGTCGGCGACGAAGATGAACAGGTCGCCCTTCGTGCCGCCCACGTAGGGCTGGCCGGACGCCTCGGCGATTGCGGCGCGCACCTGCGGGTCGGTGATGTGCAGGATCGTGCACGCCTGCAGGAACGAGGAAGTGGCCGTGTGTCGGGCCACCTCCATGAGCGTGGTGACCTCCTCCTCGGTGAGGGGCTGGTCCTTGTAGGCGCGGATCGTGCGGTGGGCGAGTTGGCTCGCAATCGTCTCGTTTGTCATGCGTTCATTCTATGATTGGGCGCGTGAAACGAATAGAGCCTTTCGGTCCCTTCGCTCTGGACTCGCGCGTAACTGCCGTGGCCGTGCCCTCCCCGGCCGGAGAACTGAGCGGCCTGCTGACCGGCCCGAGCGCCCCCAGCCTCGTCGACGGAACCCCCACGATCTCTGCCGCCTCGGCCCCGGGCGCCGCGGGGGAAAGCCGCGTCCTCCTCGTCCCCGGTTACACGGGCTCCAAGGAAGACTACGCCCCCGTCCTGCCCTTCCTCGGGGAGGCGGGCTGGGACGTGCTCGCCTACTCGCAACGAGGCCAGGGCGGGTCCGCCGCGCCAGTCGGCCTGGGCGCCTACGGGATGAGCGACTTCGTCGGCGACCTCATCGCCGTCGCCGAGGCCTGGGCCGGGACCACGGGTCGCGTCCACCTCGTGGGCCACTCCTTCGGCGGCATCGTTGCGCGCGCAGCCGTCGTGAAGCGCCCCGATCTCTTCGCCTCCGTCACCCTGTTCTGCTCGGGGCGCGCCGTCCACGACCGGATGAACACTTTGACGATCCTCGACCCCCTGCCCACGGGCCCCGGCGCGCGCCAGCAGGTGCTGCGCGCCTACTTCCCGGACATGAACTTTGACGAGCCCGGCGTCGGATGGGCGGAATTCCAGCGTGTCCGCGCGCTGGACACGGCCTCGGAAAACCTGGTGGGCATCGCCCGCATCCTCTCCCAGCTGCGCCCCGACACCCCCGCGCTGGCGGCTACGGGCGTGCCTGTGCACGTCCTGTACGGGGACCAGGATGAGATCTGGCCGCCCTCGTGGTACGCCGAGGAGGCCGCAGACCTGGGTGCCCGCGAGAGCATCATTCGCGGGGGTGCGCACAGCGCGCAGCTGCAGTTCCCGCAGCAGTGGGCGGACCTGGCGAGCTCGTTCTGGGCGGAGGTTGAGTCGGGGGCGCTCGTCTGGTCGCTGTGACCTATGTGTACGTTGTCCCAAAAGGTGGCATGGTGGCGCATCGGCGTGAGCTCCGCTGCCTATGATGGGGGTATGAACAAGCGTTCCATCCTCACTGCAGTGCTCGCACTCGGCCTGGGCGTCACCGCCCTGACCGGCTGCAATTCCAACACCGGCGCCAACTACGTGACGCCCAGCAACGTCGAGACCATCACGAACACGATCGCCGAAATCGGCGATCAGGGTGTCAAGGTCCCCGAGAAGCGCGACCTGAAGGTCGTGCTCCCCGAGTCCGACATGGCAGCCGACTACAAGGTTGACATCTCGGACCCCGAGACCCTCTCCGCGGGCAAGCCCGACAAGAACATCATCACCCTGCATCCGCTCAAGGTGACCGGCGAGGACGCGGCCCCCGTGACCGTGACCCTCACCGACAAGGACGGCATCACCACCGACTTCAAGGTGACCGTCACCGAGGGCGCCAACTGAATCAACCGCATGAAAGGGCCCGGGATCGTAGCGATCCCGGGCCCTCCCGTATTGGTGCCTGATCGGGCATCTCACAGAGCGTCGATGAACTCCCGCATAGCGCGCAGCGGCAACACCAGGTGGTTCTCCGCTCCCGGGCAGGGAACAAACTGCGAGGACTGGCTGAGGTAGAACTCGCGCGCGTGGTCGTTGGCACAGTGGACCAGGAGGGCGGCAAAACCGGCGTCGTTGCTGACCTTGTAGGCTCGCAAGAGTGCGTCTTTGAGTAGGGCTGCGCCGATGCCTCGTCCCTGCGCGCGCTGATCGACGGCGAGGCGCGCAAGGAGGAGTACCGGACAGGGCTCGGGGCGTTGACTGGGTTTCAGGGCATCTGGAAGTTTGCTGCGCTGCACTGCCCCCATCGATAGGGCGTAGAAGCCCAGTGTGTCGGGTTCCTGTGTTGTGACGAAAACGCGAGCGTTTCCGGCTCGGTGATTCTGCCACGCGAAGCGGTGGAACCAGTCGTCGATCTCGGCGTTGCCCGACTGGAAGCGTGATCGGTCATCCCTCCGCTCGAGAGGCCGAGGTTCTTGCAGGACTGGTACGTACATCAGTTCTCGAGTGCGCGTGAGGCGTTCAAGTCGATGTGAGTGCCGAAGGGCGAGGGGCGATCAAAGAGTTTGCGCAGCTTGGGATCGTCCGTCGGCGAGGCCGCAAGGATTTCTTCGAAGCGGGCGTGCTCCTCTTCGTTCAGAATGAAGAAGCGCTGGTCGGCGAGACGTCGCTCTGCCTCCAATGTGGCTGCGGAGAGGACGAAATCGCTGATGCTACGGGTGTCCTGTTCGGCCGCCCGACGAATGAGCGCATCCTGTTCTTCGGTGAGGCGCAGGTCCAGGCGTCGTGTCTTCGTGGTGCTCATCGGTTGTCTCCTCTCATCTGTACGGAATATATCCGTACAGATCGTACTCTAGCATGTCGGGACGAGGCCGTGGCCACCTTCCGGTTCCACGCGCGGGTACGAGAAAAGGGGCTCTTCGCATTTAAGGGTGTAGGAGGTGTCGGATTGGGCCGGAGTGGGCTGGAGTGCAGGTGGTGGCGTGGGCGGCGTGCCCGTCCTGCCGCCAGTAGGGCCCAGGTGCGCATGGAGGGGTGTGGCGGTGAGTGGTTCGGTGTGCCAGTTCCGCGTTTGTTCTTGTTTGTTGGGGCACTGCACCCGATCCGTAGGCAATGCACCTCTTCTGTTCGGGTGCACCGCCACGTAACGGGTGCACCGCCACGTAACGGGTGCACCGCCACGTAACGGGTACAGCGCCCCCGTGCTTGTGGCGTTTGAACTGCGCCCCGAAACTTGGACGCGTTTAATGGTAGCCGTTATGCGGCTTCCCGTAGGGCCTGATCCCGGTATTCTGCCGGGGTCAGGCCCTTGAGCTTTACTTGGCG
>CABKMZ010000055.1 GCA_902373545.1 uncultured Actinomyces sp.
CGGCACGGGTTCGGCTCCGGGGGTCGGCCCGGGCTTGGTCGGCCCGCACTCGAGGGTCCATGCCGCGGCCGCGCGCGTCATCGCGAACGCGCCCGTGCGGGTCAGGACGGTTCCCCCGGCCTCCTCGATGGCGGCTCGCAGCGCGTCGACGAGGACGAACATGCCGCCCTCGACGCAGGCTTCGGGG
Organism: uncultured Actinomyces sp.; assembly: GCA_902373545.1. Classification (GTDB taxonomy): domain Bacteria; phylum Actinomycetota; class Actinomycetes; order Actinomycetales; family Actinomycetaceae; genus Pauljensenia. The sequence continues at coordinate 188 of CABKMZ010000055.1, forward strand.
GTGCGTCGCGATCCGGCGGCGGCCAGGCGCGCCGCGACCGCGGCGGCCAGGGATCCGTGGCGGGCGGTCTCGGCGCGCAGCCCGGGGGCGACCGTGTCGGTCGCCAGCATGGTCGGGTCGGCGGTGTAGATGCCCGCGATGATCGGCCGCACCGAGCGCTCCAGCACGGCCCGCCCCATGCGCGCGGTCACGAAATCGGCCAGGGTGTCCCCGGCCTCGTCCATGCCGACGCCGCCGCCCATCGAGCGGTCCTCCAGGGCGCGGCGCACCCCGGCCTCGCCGAGCACGCGCACGCAGTCCGGCGCGCCCGGGTGGGCGGGCACGCCCAGGAACGAGTCGCGCAGGAAGGGCCGCAGCTCCCATCCACCGCGCAGGGCGGGGGCGTACAGGCGGGCGCCCGAGCCGGCGGGCTCGACCGAGGTCAGCCCCAGGGCGTCCACGATCGAGGAGGTGTCGGTGCCACGCACGACGTAGGTTTCCGCGCCCAGGTCCACGTTCACGCCGCCGACCGTGCCTCGGGCGATCAGGCCGCCCAGGTATCCGCGCGCCTCGATGAGGAGGGGACGCGTGCCCGCGCGGGCCAGCTCCCAGGCGGCGACGAGGCCGGCGATGCCTCCGCCGACGACGACCGCGCCGGGGTGGGCGGAGATGGCATCAGGCGCGCTCATCGAGCATCACCCAGCTCGCGGACCAGCTCGACGATGCGCGTCAGGACATCGGGGTCGGTCGTGGGCGGCACGCCGTGCCCGAGGTTAAAGACGTGGCCGGGGGCAGCGCGCCCCGCGTCGAGAATATCTCGAACAGCGTGTTCGATAACGTGCCACGGAGCCTGCAACAGCGCGGGATCAAGATTCCCCTGCACGGCCTTCCCGGGCACCTGGGCGACGGCCCACGACAGGTCCGTCCTCCAGTCGACGCCCACGCAGTCGGCCCCGACCTCGGCCATGTCGGCCAGGATCGGAGCGCTGCCCGTCCCGAAGTGGATGAGCGGGGCGCGCTCGCCGGTCACCGGGCTGACGGCACCCGCGACGCGCTGCGCGACCATGCGCGAGTACGGCGCGACGGACTCGCGATAGGTGCGAGGCGAGAGGGAGCCCACCCACGAGTCGAAGAGCTGCGCGGCGCTGGCCCCCGCCTCGACCTGAGAGGTGATGAAGTCGGCGCTCACGCGCGCGCACCAGCTCATCAGGGCGTCCCATGCGCCCGGGTCGGACGCCGCGAGCGCGCGCGCCGCCAGGTGATCGCGGGAGGGACGCCCCTCGACCATGTACGCGGCCAGGGTGAAGGGGGCGCCGCCGAATCCAATGAGGGGTGTCGACCCCAGCTCGCGAACCGCCGTGGCGACGCCGTCGCGCACACACTGGGCGCCCTCGCCACAGTCCCGCGCGCGCCCGGTGGAATCGGTCCAGACCCCCTCGCCATAGCGATGGCTCGCCAGTTCGTCAATGCTCTCGCGCGTGCGATAGGGGCGATCGAGGACCGGGCCGACACCCGGCTCAATCTCGACGCCCACACCGGCCAGGCGCAGGGGGACCATGATGTCCGAAAAGAAGATGCCCGCGTCCACGCCGTGGCGTCGCACGGGCTGCACCGTCGCCTCGGCGGCCACGTCGGGGCGCAGGCAGGCCTCGAGCATGGGCAGGCCGACGTCGGCGCGCAGCTGGCGGTATTCCGGCAGGGAGCGCCCGGCCTGACGCATGAACCACACGGGCGTGGGCCCGCGTCGCCCGGTCAGGGCGGCGATCAGCGGGGGCGTCGTCATGTGTCTCCCTCAATTTAATGATGTTTTCATGCGTTAATTCGCGCATTTCCGTCTGTTTCCAGTCTAGTTCAAGACAATTTCTCGCACGCCACAAATGCCCGGATTTACGCGCCTTTAGGCCGGTTTATCCGCAGCAGGCAGCCATTTATTGAGCCGATATTTCGAAATGACACGGCGTCACCAACATAAATAGGCTGCCAGCGCTGCCCGCACCACCCGCGTGCCCTTAAATGGACGCGTTGTGACTATTCATGTGCTGTCCGCGGACCACCGCTTCGTTCCCCTCGATGACATCGCCAGGCTCTCCGGCGCGACCGACCTGGGCCCCACGCTCATGCGCTCGCTACCGCACGCCCGCGGAGTCATGGTCCTGCGCACCTGCAATCGGGTCACCATCTACGTCGACGCCCCGGCCTCGGCCGACCCTCGCGCGCTCACGGATGCGGTGGAGCGCGAGCTCGCCACCGCCTCGCACAGTCCCCGCGCCGACGTGCGCCTGCGCCACCTGTGGGGCCGCGACGGCCTCGTCGACCTGTTTGCGACGGCATCCGGGCTGGAATCAATGGTCGTCGGCGAGCGCGAGATCGCCGGGCAGATGCGCCGCGCCGCGCGCACGGCCTGGGAGGACGGGACCCTCAGCTGCGACCTGGGGCGCGCCGCCGAGCGAGCGTCGGCGACCTCCCGCCGCGTCGCCACCGAGACCGGACTGGCCGGAGCGGGACGATCCGTCGTCGCCGTCGGCCTCGACATGGCTGCGGCTCACCTGGGGCCGTGGGAGGCCACCCGCGTGCTCATCGTCGGCACGGGCGCCTACGCGGGGGCGACCGTCAGCGCCCTGCACGCGCTCGGCGCATCGGACGTGTCCGTCTACTCGACGTCTGGGCGCGCACGCGAATTCGCCCAGGGACGAGGCATCGGCTGGGTTAGCGCCGCAGACCTTCCCTCTGCTCTGGAGCGCGCCGACCTCGTGGTGACGTGCCGAGGGCTGGGAAGCCCCATCTTGACGCGCGACATGGCCGCGGCATCCGGGCCCACCGTTGTCCTGGACCTCGCGCTCATGCGCGACACCGAAAGCTCTGTCGCCTCACTGTCGAACATCACTCTCATTGATCTGCCGACCATCCAGGCCTCGGTCCCGGCAGCCGATGCTGACGCGCTCACGCGCGCCCGCGCCATCATCGACGAGGAGGTCTCCTCCTTCGAGCGCGGCCTGGGTGCCCGATCCATGGACCCGGTCGTGCGGCACCTGCGCTCACGCGTTTTCCGCATCGTTGAGGAGGAGATCGATCGCCTCGGCGAGGCTCCCCTCTCGACCGAGGACGCGGCCCGAGCGCTGCGCCACCTGGCCGCGCGCCTCATCCACAACCCGACCGTCATGGCGCGCCGGGCGGGCGAGGAGAGCCAGCAGGAACGCTACCTGGAGGCCCTCGGCGTGGTCCTCGGCATCGACGAGGCCGCCCTGGCCTGCGGCGACAATGCTGACGCGCACGCTTTCTCGCCCGGTGATCGCGGGCTCCCCGCTCACACTGTCACACCGACAGTTGCCAATTTATTTCAAAAGTGAAATACTGCAACGTTCACTCCCAACGGTGAAAGGTTATAACGATGTCCACCCCGAACTACGGTGGCCAGCCCGGCCCCAACGGTCAGTTCCAGGGTCAGGTGCCCCAGCAGGGCGCCTACAACCCTCAGTTCCAGGGCCAGGCACCCCAGCAGGGCGCCTACAACCCCCAGTTCCAGGGCCAGGCACCCCAGCCCGGCCCCAACGGTCAGTTCCAGGGCCAGGTGCCCGCACCCGGCCCCAACGGTCAGTTCCAGGGTCAGGTGCCCGCACCCGGCGAGAAGAAGAGCCGCGGAAAGATGGCGGCCATCATCTCCGTCATCGTCGTTGCCATCCTGGTCGTCGTCGGTGGCGGCGCCTTCGCGATCAGCCGCCTGGGTGGTGGCGGCTACAAGAGCCCCGATGCCCTGGCGCAGGGCATTGATTCCGCTTTCGCGAAGAACTCTCTCGTGTCGTTGGCGGGCGCCGCGTCGCCCGAGGAGCTCAACGCTGCGACGGCCTGGCAAAAGGACTACAAGCACAACGGCGGCACCGATTGGTCCAAGCTGATGGACCTGAAGGCCCTCAAGGACTACGTCGACCAGATCGACATCAAGAAGTCCGAGATGGAGTACACGGTCGACACCAAGTCCGATCAGGTGGCACTCATCACCATCACGAAGTGGGAGGGTGACGTCGAGGTCAAGCCGGAACTCGCCGACAAGATCCGCGAGCACTACAAGGAGGCCAAGGGCTCGGACCTGACGGCCAACGAGTCGCAGGCCTTCGACAAAATGAAGCAGGATATCCAGAACAAGCCGGTCTCCTCCGGTAACATCCTGGAGAATTTCCCGAACAACAAGCTCACGCTCGTCTCCGTGAAGGAAGACGGCAAGTGGTACCTGTCCGGCTACATGACGGTCGCCGAGCAGTTCCTGGGAACCGGTTCGGCTCAGCCGAACTACTCCGCGAACTTCACCGACGTCAAGGGCGCTTCCTCTCCCGAGGAGGCGGTGTCGGGCATGGTCGACGCCCTGCGTAACGGAGGGAACATCGGCAGCGAGGACGTCTACCGCTACCTCGACCTGCCCGAGCGCCGCGTCGCGGCGGTCTACGGCGGCGGATCTTCCTCGTCCGGGTACTCCGCGTCCGGCATGGGCGGCAGCGGCGTGCAGGTGACGTGGGGCCTGAGCTCCACGAAGGTCTCGGGCGGCGCGATCGTCAACCTCGGCACGACGTCCATCACCATGGGCGAGTACAAGGTCGAGTTCAACGGCGATTCGCTGACGGTCTCCTACCCGGACATCGACACGCGTACATTCAGGACGACCACGAAGACGATGACCACCAACTACACGGAAGGCCTCGTCAACCCCGAGCGCCTCGGAGTGTTCACCGTGGAGGACGCCAGCGGCTGGCACGTGTCGTTCGTGCGCACCATCGGTAACCTCAACCTGCTGGCCGCCAGCGACGACGCGGTCAACCAGGCCGTCGACGGCCTGTGGTCTGCTACCGGCGCCTACGGCGCCGACGTGTCCAAGGACGAGATACGTGACCTCGCGCTGAACAACAAGCCCGTCGGCGCGCTGCTGGTCATCGGCTGGAACTTCGCGAAGAACATGAAGTGACGCAGCCGTAGCCAGGGGGGTGGGAATCCGCAACGGGTTCCCGCCCCCTTCGCGTATCTGCCCGGGGGCGCGCCGCGTGGCCGACACCACCCGGGGCCCGGACGTGCGCCGGCGCCCCGTCTCATCGGCGTCGCTCGTCGTCGCGAAGCTGCCAGGTCGGTCCTTACACTGGAGGAATGAGCACCCAGAAGAACGAACCGCGCGCCCTCGCCCTCGGCGTTTCCTGCTACGTGATCTGGGGTTTCTTCCCCCTGTACTTCTCGCTGCTCTCCCCCGCGGGCGCCGTCGAGGTGATCGTCCACCGCGCGGTGTGGGGCCTGTTCTTCTGCCTGGTCGCACTCGCCCTGACGGGTTCGCTAGGGAAGATCCGCGCACTGATCGCCGACCGGGGAGCCCTGTGGCGCCTCGCGGTCGCGGGCGCGCTCGTCGTCGTCAACTGGTCGGTGTACGTGTACGCCGTCCTCGCCGGCCACACGACCGACGCAGCGGTCGGCTACTTCATCAACCCCCTCGTGACGGTCGCGCTGGGCCTCATCGTGCTGCGCGAGCGCGTCACCCCGATCCAGAAGGTGGCCCTCGCCCTCGGCGTCGTCGCCGTCGTCATCCTCGTGATCGGGCAGCGTTCGGTCCCCATCGTCTCGCTCACGCTCGCCCTCACGTTCGGCCTGTATTCCCTCGTGAAGAAGGACGTGGCCGCGCGCGTCGACCCCCTTGCGGGCATGGCGATCGAGACGGCCGCGGTCTCGCCCGTCCTGCTCGGCTACTACGCCTACCTGGCGGCCACGTCCTCCACGTCTTTCCACACGATCGCCGCTACCGACGAGGCCGGGGTCTCCTGGGTGGTTCACCTGGCGCTCCTGGTGGGCGCGGGTGCGTTGACGATGATCCCGCTCATCATGTTCGCCTCGGCGGCGCGGGGCCTGACCCTGGGGACGATGGGCTTCCTGCAGTACCTGGGGCCCACCCTGCAGCTGCTCGTCGCCGTGTTCATCTTCCACGAGACCGTGCCCACGTTCCGCTGGATCGCGATGGGCGTCGTGTGGGTGGCGCTGGGCTGCCTGAGCGCCGACTGGCTGCTTTCCTCCGTGCGGGCCAAGCGCCTGGCGCGCACGGCGCACCGAGACTGAGGCAACGCCCGGGCGGACCACCCGGCCGCGCCAAGCTCCGCCCGATTGCAGGCCGCCGCGACCCCACTGGTGTGGAGGGCGCCGGAGGACAGGGCTGTGGTGCCCGTGGGTGGCGGCAGGGCCTGGCCAAGTACATGCACACCAAGTACCGCCCGGTTGGAGGCCGCCGCGGGGCCTGCAGGGCCTGGCCGGGCTTCGAGACGACGCACCCAGCCACACGCCAGCGACCAAGCACCGCCGATGTGGAGGGCGCCGGAGGGTCCGGAGGGCACGGGCGGGCTTCGAGATCGACCACTCCGAGCCGCAGGCTCGCGTGTGGCGATCTCGCGGGCGGCCGGGCCCGAAGGCGCCCGGAACACCAGCGGAGTACACCAAGCAGCCCGGCCCAGAAAGCGGGCGGCCGGGCCCGACGGCGCCCGGAACACCACCGGGGCCCGGGCGAACCGCCCTTACTCTCCGCCGCCGCCGGGTTCGGGGCGTCCCGTGTAGTTGACGAAGCGCGTCATGTCGCCCTGGAAGAGCGCGGTGACGGTCGCGGTCGCGCCGGCGCGGTGCTTGGCGACGATGATGTCGGCTTCGCCGGGGCGGTCTTCCTTGTCGTAGTAGTCGGGGCGGTGCAGCAGGATGATGATGTCGGCGTCCTGCTCGAGTGAGCCGGACTCACGCAGGTCGCTCATCATGGGCTTGCGGTCGGTGCGGCCTTCCGAGTTACGGTTCAGCTGTGAGACTGCGATGACCGGGATGTCGAGGTCCTTGGCCAACAGCTTGAGGTTTCGCGACATCGCGGAGACTTCCTGCTGACGCGACTCGACTTGGCGGCCGCTGGTCATGAGCTGGAGGTAGTCGATGACGACGAGGCCCAGGTTTTCCTGCTGCTTGAGGCGGCGGCACTTGGAACGGATCTCGGAGATGGTGATGTTCGCGGAGTCGTCGACGTACAGGGGTGCCTCGCTCATGCGCGAGGTGGTTTCGGCGACCTTGCGCCAGTCGACGTCGCTCATCTTGCCGGCCTGCATCTTGGATAAGCGCACGCCGGATTCGGCGGAGAGCATGCGCATCGCGATTTCCTGCGAGCTCATTTCCAGCGAGAAAATCAGGGACGTGATGCCGTGTTTCATGGAGGCGGAGCGGCAGAAGTCTAGGGCGAGCGTGGATTTTCCCATGGCGGGTCGGGCGGCGACGATGATCATTTGGCCGCCGTGCAGGCCCTGGGTGAGTTCGTCGAGGTCGGTGAAGCCGGTGGGCACGCCGTTGAGCTTGCCTTTGTTCTTCTCGATGTCTTCGAGCGTGTTGAGGACGTCTGAGCTCATCTGGTTCATGGACACATAGTCGGTGGTTTCGCGTCCGTCGGAGACGGCGTAGACCTCGGCCTGGGCCTGGTCGACGATCTCGTCGACGTCGCCGCCGGCGTCCGCGTAGCCGAGCTGGACGACGCGCGTGCCCGCGGTGACGAGGCGGCGCATGATGGCGCGTTCGCGCACGATGCGCGCGTAGTAGGCGGCGTTCGCGGCGGTGGGCACGGAGGCGATGAGGCTGTGCAGGTAGGCGGCGCCGCCGACCTTGGACAGGACGCCGGCGCGCTTGAGTTCGCCGGCGACGGTGATCGCGTCGGCGGGTTCGGCGCGGCCGATGAGCTCAATGATGGTGTCGAAGATCGTCTCGTGGCTGGGCTGGTAGAAGTCCTGGCCGCGCAGCATCTCGGAGACGACGTTGGCGGCGTCGGTCGTCAGCATCATCGATCCGAGGACGCTCATCTCCGCGTCGATGTCCTGGGGCGGGACGCGGTCGAACTGGTCGTCGGACATCGTGATCCTCTCGGGTGCGGTGGCTTGCCTGAACGAGGCCGGGGCCGGGTTCGGCGGCCACAAACGGCCTGTGGCCCTGTGGATAGAGGGCCTTCAGGCGAAGACTAACGCGTTGTAGGCGATTGCGCGACCGACGCTGTGCACGGACATGTGCACATATTGTGGATAACCTGTGCACAACGCCGACCGCGCCTGTGCACAACGCGAAATGACCGATCTGTCAGGGCAGATATGCTCATCACAGTCACATCGTTGTGATTCATTGAGGCGGCTAGAATTTCTATGTGCACAGTTTTCCACAGGCCTGTGCACATGTTGTGGATAAGAAGTGGAGCGTGTAATGGGCAGTAATCGCGACTGGGTGAACCAGGCGGTGGGCGACCCGGATGAGGCCACCGGGGCCTCGTCAATGCCGAGGATTACGACCGGCAAGATTCTCTCCCTCGCGCTGCCCTCCCTGGGCGCGCTCATCGCCGAACCGCTCTTCACCGTCATCGACTCCACGATGGTCGGTCACCTGGGAACGCCCCAGCTGGCCGGCCTGGGCGTCTCATCGACCGTCCTGAACACGGCGGTCGGCCTGTTCATCTTCCTGGCCTACTCGACGACCTCACTGGCGGGGCGCCACCTGGGGGCCGGGCGGCGCGACCTGGCGGTCCGCTCGGGCGTGGAGGCCATGTGGCTGGCGGGCGCCCTCGGGGCGTGTGCGGCGATCCTCCTGGCCGTCTTCGCCTCCCCCCTGCTCGCCTGGCTCGGCGCCGACGCCGCCACGATGCCCCACGCGCTGGCTTACCTGCGTTTCTCCGCGCCCGGCCTGGTCGGCATGTTCGTCGTCCTGGCGGCGACCGGCACCCTGCGCGGACTCCAGGACACGCGCACGCCGCTGATTGCTGCGTCCGTGGGAGCCGCCTTCAACGCGGTCGCGAACTGGGTGCTCATGTACCCCCTCGGGATGGGGGTGGCGGGTTCCGGCCTGGGCACCGCGATCACGCAGACCCTCATGGCTTTCTTCCTGTCGGCCATGATCGTGCGCGCAGCCAGCCGCGAGGGCGTGAGCCTCAAGCCCTCCACCTCCGGCTTCTTCGCCTCGGCCGCCGAAGGAACGCCGCTGCTCATCCGCACCCTCGCGCTGCGCGTCGCACTCCTGGCGACCCTCACGGCCGTCACCTCGATCTCCACGCAGGCCCTGGCCGCCCACCAGATCGTGTGGACCCTGTGGTCATTCGCCGCCTACGTCCTGGACGCCCTCGCGATCGCCGCCCAAGCCCTGGCCGGCTTCGCGTCGGGCACCGGCGAGCGCGGCGCCATGGCCCCGCTCCTGCGTACCCTGAGCCGCTGGGGCCTCGGATTCGGCGGGGCCGTCGGCGTGGCCCTCGCCCTCACCGCCCCCTGGGTGACCCGCATCTTCACGACCGACCTGACCGTCATCGACGACGCGACCGCCGCCATCATCGTCAGCGCCCTCTTCCAGCCCGTCGCCGGCTACGTGTTCCTGCTCGACGGGATCCTCATCGGGGCGGGACGCGGGCGCTACCTCGCCGGCGCGTCCATCCTGAACCTCGCCGTGTACGCGCCCGTCCTGTGGCTCATCGCCCACTCCTCCGCCCTGGCCGACAGCCCGGCCCTGGCCCTTGCGCTCGTGTGGCTCGCTTACTCCGCCGTGTACACCGGCATGAGGGCCCTGACCAACGGGTACGGCGCGCGCTCGCTGTAACTCATTGACGAGGCCGGGGCGGGGCTCGCCCCCAATCCTCCTGAGTCGGGACCGCGGCCTGCCGCCCGAGCCGGCCCAGGCCTCGCGCCCACCCAGCCCCCCACCAGGGGAAACGAGCGGGCGGAGCCGGCCCGGGCCTCGTCCCTGAGAGCCGCGAGCGTGACGGACCCCTCTCGCGAGCCGGCCCACACCCGTGTAAAATGGGCAGCTGGACTGTCCGCACCCGCGGACCGTTCAGCAGGCCCCCCGGGGCCATACGCAACGCCCTCCTGTCACGGACCGTCCGTGACCGTAAAGACCATAGGAGGTGGGAACCAACGTGCGTAACTACGAACTGATGGTGATCCTCGATCCTTCGATCGACGAGCGCACCGTCGCCCCCACGATGGAGAAGTACCTGGCACCCGTGGCTGCCAATGGCGGATCCGTCGAGAACGTTGACATCTGGGGCAAGCGTCGCCTTGCCTACGACATCCTCAAGCGTTCTGAGGGCATCTACGTCGTCATCGACATGACCACGACCCCCGAGGTCGCTCTCGAGATCAACCGCCGCATGGGCATCGACGAGACCATTCTCCGTACGAAGCTCCTGCGCCCCGACGCTCACTGAGCCGACACCACCCCTAAGCCCGAGGAGCCGACATGGCCGGAGATACCGTCATCACAGTCATCGGTAACCTGACCGCCGACCCCGAACTGCGGTGGACGCAGTCCGGTGCCGCGGTCGCCGATTTCACGGTGGCCTCCACCCCCCGAACCTACGACCGTAACGCCGGCGAGTGGCGCGACGGCGACACCCTCTTCATGCGCTGCTCCGTGTGGCGCGACACCGCGGAGAACGTCGCCGAGTCGCTGCGCAAGGGCATGCGCGTCATCGTTCAGGGTCGCCTCACCCAGCGCTCGTACGACACCCAGCAGGGTGAACGTCGCACGGTCGTTGAGCTGCAGGTCGACGAAATCGGCCCCTCCCTGCGTCGCGCACGCGCGCAGGTCACCCGCACCGCCCCCTCCGGTGGCGGCGGCTACCAGTCCGACAACCGCGGCCAGCAGCAGGGCGGCTACCAGCAGGCAGCCCCCCAGGGCGGCGGCGGTTACGGCGGCGGCCAGCAGGGTGGATACGGCCAGGGCGGCGCCAACTACGGCGCACCGACCGGCGGCTCCCCCGATGACCCGTGGCGCACCGCCCCTTCCGGCGGCACCACCTCCTTCGGCGACGAGCCCCCGTTCTAAAGTCGCGCGCACCGGCCGTGATGCCGGAAGCGCCACGTCGAAGACACAACGCTTGGGGCGGGTCAGCCCGCCCGGATTCACTAGGAGACCATCATGGCGAAGCCCCAACTTCGCAACAAGCCCATCAAGAAGAAGGCCAACCCGCTGAAGTCGGCCAAGATCGAGAAGATCGACTACAAGGACACCGCTCTGCTGCGTAAGTTCATCTCGGACCGCGGCAAGATCCGCGCCCGCCGCGTGACCGGTGTCTCCACCCAGGAGCAGCGCAAGATCGCTCGCGCCGTGAAGAACGCGCGTGAGATGGCCCTGCTGCCCTACTCCACGACCGGCCGCTGATAAGGGAAGGACACAGCTGATATGGCTACCACGAAACTGATCCTCACCCACGACGTCCCCAAGCTCGGCCACGCCGGCGAGGTCGTCGAGGTCAAGGCTGGCTACGCCCGCAACTACCTGGTCCCCCGCGGCTTCGCCGCCAAGTGGACCGCTGGCGCCCAGAAGCAGATCGACCAGATCGCCGCTGCCCGCCGCCGTCACGAGATCGCCACGATCGACGACGCCCGCGTCGTGCGTGACACGCTGCAGGCCGGTGTCGTTGAGATCACCGCGAAGGTCGGCAACTCCGGCCGCCTGTTTGGCGCCATCTCCGCTGCTGCGATCGCTGACGCGGTCAAGGAGCAGCTGGGCCAGACCATCGACCGTCGTCGCGTCATCATCGCCTCGCCCATCAAGGCTGCCGGCGACTACACGGTGACCGTCGGCCTGCACTCCGAGGTGTCCGCGAACCTGCGCGTCCGCGTCATCGCCACCAAGTGAAGGCTTCACGCATCGGTTGAATGACTGAAGGGGTGGCCCCCGCTCATGCGAGCGGGGGCCACCTTTTTTGCTACCTGCGGGGTCATGCGGCTCTTCGCATTGTGGGGTGTGGGGGTGGTGTTCGAAGCGTCCCGGGGATTGTGGACAGTGTCGTGGGACGACGACCGAACACAGGAGTTCGCCTGGGGTGCCTCATCAATCAAAAGTCGCACGTAATTTGGGTACCCTAACTTTTCATAGGTATCGAGAAAACCGCAGAATTCCAACGATGTGATTTCAA
>CABKMZ010000056.1 GCA_902373545.1 uncultured Actinomyces sp.
GCTGAATGGTAGGCACTGGGTCTCCAGTTTCTTTCCGTCGGCGGCCTCCCCTCACTTTTGGGGCGGCCCTGATTGTCAGTCTTCCGCGACCGCGTTCACCCCCGTGTGGGCACACGTGTCCGCCTGGGGGCCGGCGCGCCATGATAACCATGAGGGTCAGAGAATGACGCCCGGAGCTCCGACGGACGGAGCCCGCTCCCGGTTGCCCGGGCACAGAGGTTCCACAGAGGCGGGAACCACCCTCAAGGATAGCGGGCAATCCACCTGGGCGTCAAAGGGTGCGCCTTGTGTTTCGCCCCTCATCGACGAGGCCGGGGCCGGTTTTCGGGGTTCGTCTCCCATGCCCAGCGCTGAGGCTTCCTGTTATCCGCAACGATCCCTGTGGTGCCGAGATTTCACATCCGTGCTGCTGGCAGGTCCCTCTCGCCAGTGTTTCCACGCATTTGCTGTCATCCTGTGCCGACACCCTGTCTCTTGTTCGCACGTTAACCCGCTATTCCGCACGTGGGCGCCCTTGCCCACACTCCGATTAGAGGGTTTACGTGCGGATTAGAGGGCCGAGGTTCGCAATAGCGGAGACTGTGCATCACGAAGCAGAGGACAGCCACGCTGTCCACAGGCTCTTCTTTACGCGCCTCTATGCACAGGCAACTCGCCAGCACGATGACTATCCACAGGTGTCCCATCGCGTCTGGAACTCGGGTCTTCCCAGGGATAGACCTAGAGCATGATCAGCATTGAAACTCTTCGAACCCATCGGCACAGCCGTGCCGCGATCCTTGCAGACCCCGACATTCTCCTTATCAGACGTGGCTACCGCGTTCGCCTGCACGGTGATCAGGACGCACGACCATGGGAGATCTGGCAAAGTATCAACATCGCGCGTCTGCATGCACTCGACTATCAGTCGTCGCAGCGTCTGGTTTTTACTGGTAACAGCGCATTACTTCTCCATGGAATCCCAACATGGTCAACCAACTCCTGTGTCGAGGCGTGGCCAAGTAAGTCTGATTTCCAGCTCCGTCCCTATCCTGCAGTACAGCACCGACACACGGTCGTGCCCGGTGTTCCCGTGATTTGCCGACACAAAGCTCCTCAGAGCATCTCACAGGTCGACGGCCTCGAAGCCGAATCACCGGTTGAAGCCGTCATTCGTCTTACCCTTAACGAGCAACCTCGCGACGCGTTTGTCGCAGCATGCATGGTGATGCACTCACTGTCAGGTTTCGACAGGTTCAACCTTGAGGACTCGCGGGAAAAGTGCGAGCATATCCGACGTGACATGCTCGCTGAACTCGGCAGATGCCCGAACCACTCGGGCTATCTGCGCGCTCAAGCGCTCATCAAAGCTGCTGACGGTGGCTGCGACAATGTTTTCGAGGCCTCGGTTCTATGGATTATCAAAAGCCTGTACTCGGGGCGCGTCGTCACGCAGTGTCCGATCATCATAGGAAACAACACCTATTTCGGGGACATCGTCCTTCCTGACCTAAAGATCATTGTCGAACCTGATGGCCGTACGAAGTTCGGCGATAACGAGCAGGAGGTACGTGAGAACACTGGGAAGTGGCTCAGCCGCCAGCACGACCTGGCTAATGCGGGCTGGAGAGTGATCCGCGCACGCTGGCACGACACTGATGACATGGCTTCTTTCCGATCCAGCATGGCGACGCTTTTAGGAATTCGACATCTTCCCGTCACTCAGGAGTCTCTACGTCTGTGGGTGAAGCCTCGGCAACCTCATGTTTCCCGAAAGCATCGGTCTCAGCCGCAGTAGCATGGCTCGAGCAATCCTCCTTGACAAGTGGGCCTTCGCCGCCGACGCCGCCCCAAACTCTCGTGCGACGTGTCTCCGCATGCTAACCCGCCACCTGCATTTCAACCGTCTTTTCCGCAGGTCGACCCCCTAACCCGCACGTGGGCGCGGTTGCCCACACTCAGATGAGCGGGTTCACGTGCGGAATAGGCAGCCAAGGCTCGGGTGAGGGGTTCGACAAACATGACCGCCACCACGAAGGCGGCCAGGCAGGATGCCCCCAGCTCACCCCGAGCGGCATCACAACACAACAAGCAGAAAACCAACACGCAACAACACGAAAGGAAACGACCTCAACAAGTCTCCACACAACCCGGGACTTGACTACCACCCACCAGCCCCTCCCCTGCCGCGCACCCGCCGCTGTGCCCACGCACAGGACCCCGGCCTCGTCGCGTGTGTACGGACGAGGCCGGGGCCCTCACGGGTGAACGATCCCGATTACTCGCGGAAGTTCATGCCGAAGTCGATGGCACCCAGTGCGTCGAGGAAGTCCTCGGACACGGAACCGTCGTTGAAGTCGGCCTCGGAGTAGTTCGAGTTCGCCATGGCCTCAGCCGTCGGCTCGACGATGACGTCGTTGTAGCGCGACAGGCCGGTGCCGGCCGGGATGAGCTTACCGAGGATGACGTTCTCCTTGAGACCCACCAGGGAGTCCGACTTGCCGTTCATGGCGGCTTCGGTCAGGACCTTGGTGGTCTCCTGGAAGGACGCGGCGGACAGCCACGAATCCGTGGCCAGCGACGCCTTGGTGATACCCATCAGCATCTGGCGGCCGGAGGCGGGCTGGCCGCCCTCGGACGCGACGCGGCGGTTCTGCGTCAGGTACGCCATGCGGTCGACGAGCTCGCCGGGCATGAACGTCGTGTCGCCGGGCTCCAGGATGGTGACGCGGCGCAGCATCTGACGGACGATGACCTCGATGTGCTTGGCGTGGATGCCCACGCCCTGGTCGCGGTACACCTTCTGGACCTCGTCCACGAGCATCTTCTGGGCCACGTTGCGGCCCATGATGCGCAGGATCTCCTTGGGGTCCAGCTGACCCTCGGTCAGCGGGGTGCCGGCAGCGATGTGCTGGCCCTCGGACACGAGGAGCTTCTGGCGACGCGACACCTCGATGACCAGGTCTTCCTTGGCGTCGTCGCGGGTGATGATCACCTTACGCGCGCTCGGGTCCTCGTCGTCGATGTGGACGCGGCCGGCGGCCTCGTTCATCTTGGCTTCGACCTTCGGGCTACGCGCCTCGAAGAGCTCCTGGACACGGGGCAGGCCCTGCGTAATATCCGCAGCGGAGGCGGCGCCACCGGTGTGGAACGTACGCATCGTCAGCTGCGTGCCGGGCTCACCAATCGACTGGGCGGCGATAATGCCCACGGCCTCGCCGATGTCGACCTGCTTGCCGGTGGCCAGCGAACGGCCGTAGCACTTCGCGCAGGTACCGACCTGAGACTCACAGGTGAGCACGGAACGGACAACGATCTGCGCGACGCCGGCGGCGACAAGCTCGGCGAGCTGGTCGTCACCCAGGTCGCTGCCAGCAGGCATGACAACCTCGCCGGCCTCGTTGACCGCGTCTCGAGCGAGGTTACGGGCGTAGGCGGTCGTCTCGATGGTCTCGGACGCCTCCCACTCACCGAACTCGTTCTTCTTCGCGATGTCGATCTTCAGGCCGGCGCGGGTGCCACAGTCGGCCTCGCGGACGATGACGTCCTGGGAGACGTCGACGAGACGACGGGTCAGGTAGCCCGACTCGGCGGTACGCAGAGCCGTATCGACCAGGCCCTTACGGGCGCCGTGCGTGGCGATGAAGTACTCGAGAACCGTCAGGCCCTCGCGGTAGTTCGCCTTAATGGGCTGCTCGATCAGCTTCTGCTTCGGGTCGGACACGAGGCCACGCATACCGGCGATCTGCTGAACCTGCGACCAGTTACCACGGGCGCCCGAGTTCACCATGCGGTACACGGTGTTGCGCTCGGTGAAGTTTGCGCGCATGTCCTCGGCGACCTCTTCGGTGCACTGCAGCCACAGCTTGACGAGCTCCTCGTAGCGGGTTTCCTCGAGGATGATACCGGTCTCGAACTGCTCGACGATCTCGGCGGCCTTGGCCTCGTAACGGGCCAGGATCTCGCGCTTACGCGGCGAGGCCTGGATGTCGGAGAACGCAATCGTGATGCCCGACCAGGTCGACCAGTGGAAACCGGCCGACTTCAGGGCGTCGAGGCAGTCCGCGACGAGCACGTTCGGGTAGCGCTGCGTCAGCGTGTTCACGATGTTGCCGAGCTGCTTCTTGCCGACGACCTCGTTGACAAAGGGGTAGTCGGTGGGCAGCAGTTCGTTGAAGATCGCGCGGCCGAGGCTGGTCTCGAGGATCAGCTCGTCGCCACTCTCCCAGCCCTCGGGGGCTTCCCAGCCCTCGGGCGGCACGGTGCCGTCGGCGAAGCGGATGCGCGCGGTCGCGTTCAGGTCCAGGTTGCCGGCGTCGAACGCCATCTGGGCTTCCGCCTGGCTGGAGAAGTAGGGCACCACGGGGTTGCCGTCTTCGTCCGTCTCGACGGGCACCGACGGGTCGGGCGTCGAGGTCAGGTGGAACAGACCAATGATCATGTCCTGAGACGGCATTGCCACGGGGCGGCCGTCGGAGGGCTTGAGAATGTTGTTCGTCGACAGCATGAGGATGCGGGCCTCGGCCTGCGCCTCAGCGCCCAGCGGCAGGTGGACAGCCATCTGGTCGCCGTCGAAGTCGGCGTTGAAGGCGCCACAGGCCAGGGGGTGCAGCTGGATAGCCTTACCCTCAATCAGCTGGGGCTCGAACGCCTGGATGCCGAGGCGGTGCAGCGTAGGTGCGCGGTTGAGCAGCACGGGATGCTCGCGGATGACGTCGTCGAGGACGTCCCACACCTCGGGGCGCTGGCGCTCGACCTTGCGCTTGGCGGCCTTGACGTTCTGCGCGTAGTTCTTCTCGACCAGGCGCTTCATGACGAAGGGCTTGAACAGCTCCAGGGCCATCTGCTTGGGCAGACCACACTGGTGCAGCTGCAGCTGCGGGCCGACGACGATAACGGAACGACCCGAGTAGTCGACGCGCTTACCGAGCAGGTTCTGACGGAAACGACCCTGCTTACCCTTGAGCATGTCCGAGATCGACTTGAGCGGACGGTTGCCCGGGCCCGCGACGGGGCGGCCACGGCGGCCGTTGTCGAAGAGCGCGTCAACGGACTCCTGAAGCATGCGCTTCTCGTTGTTGACGATGATCTCGGGGGCGCCCAGCTCGAGCAGACGCTTGAGTCGGGTGTTGCGGTTGATGACGCGACGGTACAGGTCGTTGAGGTCGGAGGTCGCGAAGCGGCCGCCGTCCAGCTGAACCATGGGGCGCAGGTCCGGCGGGATCACGGGGATCTTGGTGAGGACCATCGAGGCCGGGGAGTTGCCAGTGGCAACGAAGGCGTTGATGACCTTCAGGCGCTTGATGGCGCGGGCCTTGCGCGGGCCAGAGTCGGAGGAGATGGTCTGACGCAGGGCGGCCACCTCGGCCGCCAGGTCGAAGGTCTCCAGGCGCTTCTGGATGGCGGAGGCGCCCATGTCACCCTTGAAGTAGGTGCCGTAGCGGGCCACCATCGCGCGGTAGAGACGCTCGTCGCCCTCGAGGTCGCCGACCTTGAGGTCCTTGAAGCGCTCCCACACGGCCTCGAGGCCGTCGATGTCGCCGTCGAAGCGGCGGCGGATCTTGGCCATCTCGCGCTCGCCCTGCTTGCGGGCGCGCTCGCGCTCCGCCTGCGAAGCGCCGTCCTTTTCGAGGGCGGCCATGTCGGACTCGAGCTGCTCCGCGAAGTCGTTGATCGTGGCGTCGCGGTTGTTCTCCATCTGCTTCTTCTGCACCTCGAGTTCGGCGCGCAGTTCAGCCAGATCCTCGTGGCGACCCTTTTCGTCGACCTCGGTGATCATGTAGGCAGCGAAGTAGATGACCTTCTCGAGGTCCTTGGGCGCGAGGTTGAGCACGTAGCCCAGGCGCGAGGGAACACCCTTGAAGTACCAGATGTGCGTGACGGGGGCGGCCAGGTCGATGTGACCCATGCGCTCACGGCGGACGCGGGAGCGAGTGACCTCAACTCCGCACTTCTCGCAGATGATGCCCTTGTAGCGCACGCGCTTGTACTTGCCACACGCGCACTCCCAGTCGCGGGTGGGGCCGAAGATCTGCTCACCGAACAGGCCGTCGCGCTCGGGCTTGAGCGTACGGTAGTTGATGGTCTCCGGCTTCTTCACTTCACCGTGGCTCCAGACGGCGATGTCGTCGCCGGTGGCCAGGGTGATCTTCAGGCTGTCGAACGTTTTGGCGTCCAGCAAAGTTATCTCTCCCTATCAGATCGCATCGATGGTCGCCGCAGCGTTCGGACGGGCATCGAGGGTGATACCCAGGTCCTCACGCGCATTGAAGTCTTCGTCCTGCTCACGCAGGTCAATGACGTTGCCGGCCGCGTCGAGGGCTTCGACGTTCAGGCACAGCGAGCGCATTTCCTGGATGAGGACTCGGAAGGACTCGGGGATGCCGGGCTCGGGGATGTCCTCGCCCTTGACGATGGCCTCGTACACCTTGACGCGGCCGCTGGTGTCGTCGGACTTGATGGTCAGCAGCTCCTGGAGGGCATAGGCGGCGCCGTACGCTTCCAGGGCCCACACCTCCATCTCGCCGAAGCGCTGGCCGCCGAACTGGGCCTTACCGCCCAGCGGCTGCTGCGTGATCATCGAGTACGGGCCCGTGGAGCGGGCGTGGATCTTGTCGTCGACCAGGTGGTGGAGCTTGAGCATGTAGGTGTAGCCCACCGAGATCGGGTACGGGAACGGTTCGCCGGAGCGTCCGTCGAACAGGCGCGCCTTGCCCTCGTGGTTGGTGAGGACCTCACCGTCGCGGGTCGGGTTCACGTTGCGCAGCAGGCCCGCGAGCTCGTCGGCCTCGAGGCCGTCGAACACGGGGGTGGCGACGTGGGTGCGCGGACCGGTCGTGATGCCGTCGGCGGGCAGGTGTGCCGTCCATTCTTCGCCGGCCTCGACAGCGGCCGAGGCATCCCAGCCCTGGTGGGCGAGCCACCCGAGGTGGTACTCGAGCACCTGACCGACGTTCATTCGGCCGGGGACGCCCAGCGGGTTGAGAATGATGTCGACGGGGGTGCCGTCGGCGAGGAAGGGCATGTCCTCGACGGGGAGGATCTTGGAGACGACGCCCTTGTTACCGTGACGGCCGGCCATCTTGTCGCCGATCGTGATCTTGCGTCGCTGGGCGACGTAGACGCGAACGGTCTGGCGCACGCCGGGGTTGAGGTCGTCGTCGTCATCGTTGAACTCGCGCACGCCGATGACGATGCCTTCTTCACCGTGGGGGACGCGCAGCGAGGTGTCGCGCACCTCGCGGGCCTTCTCACCGAAGATGGCGCGCAGCAGGCGCTCTTCGGAGGTCAGCTCGGTCTCGCCCTTGGGGGTGACCTTACCGACGAGGATGTCGCCGGCGGTGACCTCGGCGCCGATGCGGATGATGCCGCGCTCGTCCAGGTCTGCGAGGGATTCCTCGGAGACGTTGGGGATGTCGCGGGTGATCTCTTCCTCACCGAGCTTGGTCTCGCGGGCGTCGACCTCGTACTCCTCGATGTGGATCGAGGTCAGGATGTCCTCTTCGACGACGCGACGGCTCAGGATGATGGCGTCCTCGTAGTTGAGGCCTTCCCACGACATGTAGGCGACGAGCAGGTTCTTGCCGAGCGCGATCTCGCCGTTGGAGGTGGCGGGGCCGTCGGCCAGGACGTCGCCGACCTCGACGCGGTCGCCCTCGTCCACGATAACGCGCTGGTTGGTGCAGTTACCGGGGTTGGAGCGCTCGAACTTCTCGAGGCGGTAGGAGTCGCGGCCGCCCTCGTCCGTGGAGACGACGATCAGGTCCGCGGAGACCTCGGAGACGACGCCGGAGTGGGCGGCAAGGATCATTTCGCCGGAGTCGTGCGCGGCGCGCAGCTCCATGCCGGTGCCGACCAGCGGGGCTTCCGTGGTGAGCAGCGGCACGGCCTGACGCTGCATGTTCGCGCCCATGAGGGCTCGGTTCGCGTCGTCGTGCTCGAGGAACGGAATGAAGGCCGCGGCGACGGACACCATCTGGCGGGCGGAGACGTCCATGTAGTCGACGCGATCACGGGCGATCAGGGTCGGGTCTTCGCCGGCGACACGGCACAGGACGTCCTGCTCGGCGAAGGAGCCGTCAGCCTCGACGGGCGACGAGGCCTGGGCGATGTAGTGGCCCTTCTCGTCGTCCGCGGTGAGGTAGCGGATTTCGTCGGTGACCTTGCCGTCCTTGACGACGCGGTAGGGCGTCTCGATGAAGCCGAAGGGGTTGATGCGCGCGAAGGTGGCGAGCGAGCCGATGAGGCCGATGTTCGGGCCTTCAGGGGACTCGATCGGGCACATACGACCGTAGTGCGAGGGGTGGACGTCTCGAACTTCCATGCCCGCGCGGTCACGCGACAGACCGCCGGGGCCCAGGGCCGACAGGCGGCGCTTGTGGGTCAGGCCGGCGAGCGGGTTGTTCTGGTCCATGAACTGCGACAGCTGGGAGGTTCCGAAGAACTCCTTGATCGCGGCCACGACGGGGCGGATGTTGATCAGCGTCTGGGGCGTGATCGAGTCCGTTTCCTGGGTGGTCATGCGCTCGCGCACGGTGCGCTCCATGCGCGCCAGGCCGGTGCGGACCTGACCCTGGATGAGCTCGCCGACGGCGCGGATGCGACGGTTGGCGAAGTTGTCGATGTCGTCGACCTCGACGCGGACCTCGACGGGTTCGCCATTGCGGGTGCCGGCGAAGGTCTTGTCGCCCTGGTGGAGGGCGAGGAGGTACTTGACGGTGGCGACGATGTCCTCGAGGGAGAGGGTCGAGGCCTTGGGGTCGGCTTCGATGGCCAGCTTCTTGTTGATCTTGTAGCGGCCGACCTTTGCCAGGTCGTAGCGACGAGAGTCGAAGTAGAAGTTGTTGAGCAGTGTCTGGGCGGCGTCGACGTTCGCGGGTTCGCCGGGGCGCAGCTTGCGGTAGATGTCGAGCAGGGCTTCTTCCTGCGTGGCGACGGTGTCCTTCTCGAGGGTTTCGAGCAGGACCGGGTACGGCGCGAAGGTGTCGCGGATCTCGGACTCGGTCATGCCGATGGCCTTGAGGAAGTGGGTGACCGACTGCTTACGCTTGCGGTCGATGCGCACGCCGACGGCGTCGCGCTTGTCGATCTCGAACTCGAGCCACGCGCCGCGCGAGGGGATGATCTTCGCGCCGAAGGTTTCCTTGTCGGTCGAGCGGTCCGAGAGCTTCTCGAAGTACACGCCGGGGGAACGCACGAGCTGGGAGACGACGACACGCTCGGTGCCGTTGATGATGAAGGTGCCGCGGGGGGTCATGAGCGGGAAGTCGCCCATGAACACGGTCTGGGACTTGATTTCGCCGGTTTCGTAGTTCATGAACTCGGCGGTCACGTACATGGGTGCGGAGTACGTGTAGTCCTTCGCCTTGGCTTCCTCCATGGAGTACTTGGGGGATTCGAGGCGGTGGTCGTGGAACGACAGGCTCATGGTGCCTGCGACGTCCTCGATGGGGGAAATCTCGTGGAAGATTTCTTCGAGGCCGGAGACGTCGGGGACGTCGTTACGGCCGGATGCCTGGGCGGCGTCGACGCGGGCCTTCCACGCGTCGTTGCCCAGCAGCCAGTCGAAGCTCTCGACCTGCAGGCCCAGCAGATTGGGTGCCTGGAGGGGTTCGCGGAGCTTCGCGAACGAAATGCGGTGGCTGGGCTGTTTGGCGGTGCTGTTGGCAGCCAAAGGGGGTCCTTCCCTGCTGTTACGGTGCGCACGCTTCCTTATCACCCATTATCTGACGCGTCCTGGTCCGTCAAGCGCCTGTTACGACGGCTGGATACGGGTCACCTCGGGCATGATAAGGCGCAAATACTCAGTTTACCGTGAGTCGCATCGCGAGTCAAGGCTGAATGTGTTATGTGCAGGGGTTCACGGACGAGGCCGTGGCCGGTTTCTCCGTCAGGCGCGACGGGCGGCTCCCAGGCTGGGGTGGTGGTGCCCCAAGTCGGGCTTGAACCGACGACCCACGAAAGGGACCTGGGCGTCGGCCTGCCGAGCTCGAGGCGCGCCCAGCGGGTCACCATATTAGTCACCGACAGCAGGTGTCGCCACCACGCGAGACAGGCTGGACAACCACGCACCCCCCGATCAGAGCGGCTGCGCAGAGATGTGGAGACGATTCCCGGTCGCACGCGCAAATTTGAGGACAGTGTTGTAGGTCGGGATGCGTGCACCTCGTTCAACAGCCGAGATAAATGGCTGAGAGCTACCTGCTTTTTCCGCAAGTTCACGCTGGGTCATGCCAGCACCCGTACGCATAGCGTAGACGAGTTCAGCAAGTTCAAGCTGTTCCTCAGCGCGCTCCTCCAACTCACGTTCCCGCGCCAGTTCCTCGGGCGTGTATGTGGCACGTGCTTCGCGCACCACCTCGTCAAAGTCATAGAAACCATCGGGAATTTCGTCGCTCATGAGCCGTTCCTCCGCTCATAGTCTTTCTGAGCGTCACGCGCACGCTGCACTTGTCGACGCTCGTTGTTGCGAGTCTTAGAAAAGGTGGTCAACGTAATGACACGCCGATCACCTTGCGCACAATGATCTGATCCGCCTGGGCTTGCTGATCAAACCACTGGCGAACCTCGCGCGAGACGATAACCGTCCACTCAGCTGTCACACAGCCAGGATAGCCTCAGGTAGATATATACGCACCTAGATATACACATGCTCGCTCCTCCCCACACGGGGATCAACAACACCGCAAGGGTCTATCCGTGGCTATCACCATCGACGAGGCCGTGGTCGATTCTCCCGACACGCGCTGCGGGCGCGGCTCTCACGTGCGACTACAGCCGCCCTCCACCACCCTGCACAGCTCCCGTCACCCCGGCCGCCCTGTCATCGGAGCACAAGCACCCTTATTTCCGTGTCGGCCGCATCGACAACCACATTGACGGATGCACCGAAGGGGCCACTCGCGTCGACCCCCCGGACACAGCAGTTGTTACTGACGAGCATAAAGGGCAGGAGGCGCCCCGCGGCCCTGATCGGCTGGTGCACATCACGCTTCGACGCCCCCAGAGTGCGGCAGCTCGGACAGTTCAGGGAAGCACGCACACCGTTGATCCGCCTCTCGGTTATCGCCGATCCCCATCAACATCGGCTGGAGACCGGCCACTCACCTTCCAGTGTGGGGTGCGCAAAGCCGTCTTGGACTACGCACGCGGCATCATTAATGACGATGACACCGTGAAACTGGGGGACGTGCAAAAGACTGCACGCCAGTTGTTTTACTCCGCCGACCGACTCATTAACGCCCCTTACAAGGGACACATCGTCATAGCCTTCGGCCACATTCTGAACATCAGCGCAGGAAGCGCCTGGAACACACATTTCATCAGACTGCGTCGATCAAACGGCGGTCCGACCAAAGTGACGATCATGATCGGCCCGGACCGCTACGCGCAGCTGCGCACCCGCATTGAACAAGCACAAATCAATCCGTCGGAATGGATGGTCATCGCGTGCGGCACGATCACAGGGCGCAACAAGAACAAGCCTTACCTTGAGCCGCTTGACGGAGGCTCACTGTATTTTCAGCGCACGATTCCTCAAGGGGGAAGAGCATGAACCGAGCGACGGGCGGCTCCCAGGCTGGGGTGGTGGTGCCCCAAGTCGGGCTTGAACCGAATCGTCAAGGTCACCGCTCGTGTCGGTGAGAGTCTGGCGGGCAGATGTCGCGCTGCATACATCGACGGCGTGCTCGAGGGTGGACCTGCCTCTTTCGAGGCATGGGTCGTCGAGGCAATGACAGCCGCACTCACTCCGGCAGAAAAGAAGCGTGGGCGCAGGTATAAGCCGCTTGCCGCGGACAGGATCCCCAAGGGGCGACGGTAGGCTTAGTTTTCAAGCAAGGCAGTTGACGTGGCCCACACAGGTGGCTCCAACACCCCAAGTTGAACACCGGCAATGCCGGTATTTCCAGCACGGCCAGCAATGGGATGCAGCGTTAGTGCTGTTGATATGTGTGCGTGAGAGAATTGGGGGGCCTCCGCGGCGTCGACCCCGGACCAGCAGTATTCCTGCCGGGGAGTTGACACCGACGAGAGGAGGTGACTGGGTGATGACGAAGGGTTATAGGACATTTCGTGTTGCTGGGGTTAGTCCCAGGTGTTGTGGTAGGGG
>CABKMZ010000057.1 GCA_902373545.1 uncultured Actinomyces sp.
ACAGGTCAATCCGTGAAAATCCGCGATTCCGGACACACTTTTTGACCCTTAACCCGCATTTGTCAGCAAGACGCACAAGAACTACAACGGATCGCCAGCTTTCGGGTATGCGGGCTTTGAGGATGCCTCGTTCGCTCCTTGATGAGGCGTCGCTTCAGGGAGAGGACATGAGAACCTGGCTAGGTGAACGACCTACACGTAAGCGCGTCCTGTCCGAATGCGTACCCGGGGTGAGCTACTCGCTAACGCTCAGATGGCCCCCTTCTCGCGCAACTCGGCCATAACTTGGTCGAACGTGCGGGCGACCGGGTCGCGGACGATCAGGTCCGCGTGCGCGTCGGCCGAGGTCGGGGTGGCGTTCATGAGCACCAGGTGGTCCCCGGAGAAGTAGTTGATGAGGCCCGCCGCCGGGTAGACCACGAGGGACGTGCCGGCCACGATCAGCGTGGACGCCCGCGCGATGGCAGACACGGCGGCCTCGATGACTCCCTGATCCAAGGATTCCCCGTACATGACGATGTCCGGGCGCATCTGCCCTCCGCATGACGGACATGCGGGCACGGGATCACCGTCGACTGTGACGGCCTCGCCCAGGGGTGCGACCATTCCGCAGCCCGTGCACACGAGGCGCTCCCAGTTTCCGTGAAGCTCCCACACGGCGCGCGACCCGGCCCGCTGGTGCAGGCCGTCGATGTTCTGCGTGACGACCGCATCCATCCGGCCCGCAGCTTCTAGCGACGCCAGGGCTTTGTGTGCACCGTTGGGCTCCACCGGGCGATAGATCTCGTGGAACCACTCCCAGTACGCTTCGGGGTGTTTGGTGAAGAAGTCAATGCTCAGCACCGTCTCGAGGGGAATCTCGCGCTCCTGAAAGTAGAAGCCGTTCGCCCCGCGAAAATCGGGGATTCCCGACTCGGTGGACACGCCCGCGCCGCCGAAAAACACGGTGGACGGGGAAGAAGCGATCCACTCCGCCAGGGTAGAAACATCGTTGTTCATGAGGGCCTCCTTGCTCGCGCTACATTCCCAGGATACGCCCGGAGCCCGCGCGCCCCTGGCTCACAGGACGAGTCATGTTGCTGGGAGCCCCTCCCGACATGAGGGGGCGCTCCCGACATCTGGATAGGTTGCGTGCATCCGGATAGGTTATGGGCATCCGGATAGGTTATTAACCTATCCGGATATGTCGTTTCCTATCCAGATGCGCCGTTCCTATCCACAAGCAGCATCTGACAAGCAGGGGCGCGGAGCAACGCCCCGCACCTGGGCCCAACGCCCCGCACCTGGGCCACAACCGCCTTCGCGACCAATTCTCCCTATCCAGCACAGTGGCACAACGCTTCGCACCTAACGCTGTCTGCCTCTAACGCCGAAAGGCCGGGGCCCCACGGGGGAACCCCAGCCTCGCCAACTTCGTCAATATAAGCGATGAGCATGTTCCTCCTCACTGAGAGACGCAAAGACCCACGGCGCAACGTGTGCGCTCGTGGGCCCGCGGATTGGCACTCTGCGAGGACTTGCTCGCCGTTACCACTATTGATAGTAGCCGCCGTGTGGGGGTGAAGTCAATGCGCGCGACGGATACGCCCGAGGCCGGGGCCCCACGTGGGAACCCCGGCCTCGCGCGAAAAACCGATCAGGCGAAGGTCAGCGCCTGGCGGGCGATCGCCAGCTCCTCGTTGGTCGGGAAGACGTAGATCGTCACGGCCGAGTCGGCAGCGGAGACGACGCGCGGCTCGCCGGAGCGAACCTTGTTCGCCTCGACGTCGATCTTGACGCCGAAGGGAGCGAGGGCCTCGGCCAGCTCGCGGCGCACTGCTGCGTCGTTTTCGCCGATGCCGGCGGTGAAGGTGATGACGTCCAGGCCGCCCAGCTCAGCGGTGTAGGAACCCACGTACTTCAGCAGGCGGTTGATGTAGACGTCCATGGCGGTACGGGCGCGCTGCTGGGCCTCGGGGTCGTCATCGTTGTGGATCATGTCCCACACGGAGCGCATGTCGGACTCGCCCGTCATGCCCTTCATGCCGGACTTCTTGTTGAAAAGGGTGTCGACCTCGTCGACGCTCATGCCGGCCACGCGCTGCAGGTGGAACACGACGGCGGGATCGATGTCGCCGGTGCGGGTGCCCATCATGAGGCCCTCGAGGGGGGTCAGGCCCATGGACGTGTCGATCGGCTTGCCGTTCTTGACGGCCGACACGGACGCGCCGTTACCCAGGTGCAGGACGATCTGCTTGAGGTCGTCGCGGCCTTCCAGCTTCGCGATCTCCTGGGAGACGAACTGGTGGGAGGTGCCGTGGGCGCCGTAGCGACGAACCGAGTACTTCTCGGCGGTCTCGGTCTCCAGGGCGTACAGGGCCGAGCGGTCCGGCAGCTGCTGGAAGAACGCGGTGTCGAAGACGGCGACGTGGGGGACGTCGGGCATGAGCTGACGCGCCACGTCGATGCCCTTGAGGTGGGCGGGGTTGTGCAGGGGTGCCAGCGGGCACAGCTCTTCGATGAGATCGCGGACCTCGTTGGTGATGAGGGCCGGGCCGTCGAAGTGGCGGCCGCCCTGAACGACGCGGTGGCCGACGGCGAGGATGCCGGCCTCGGCCAGGTTCGGGCCCTCCGTGTCGAAGAGGCGCAGGACCTCGCGCATGCCGACGGTGTGGTCGGGAACCGGGAGCTCTTCCTCGGTGACGGCGTCGCCGTGCACGTGCTTGATGAGGCCCATGGGGTCGCCGATGCGCTCGACGAGGCCCTTGGCGATAGCGTCGCCGGTCTCTGGGTCGACGAGCTGGTACTTGATGGAGGAGGAACCGGAGTTAATAACGAGGACGGAGGACGAGGACACGCGTTCGCCTTTCGTGTTGGGGGGATGGGGAGGAAAAGTACGAGGCCGGGGCCCGGTTACCGTCAATAGTAACCGGACCCCGGGACCTGGGTCCCGTCAGCCCTGGGCCTGGACGGCGGTCAGGGCGACGGTGTTGACGATGTCTTCGACGAGGGCGCCGCGCGACAGGTCGTTGACGGGCTTGTTGAGGCCCTGCAGAACCGGGCCGACGGCGAGCGCGCCGGAGGAGCGCTGGACGGCCTTGTAGCCGATGTTTCCGGCTTCCAGGGAGGGGAAGACAAAAACGGTGGCCTTGCCAGCGACGTCGGAGCCGGGCAGCTTCTTGGAAGCGACGGCCGCATCGACGGCCGCGTCGAACTGGATGGGGCCTTCGATGGCCAGCTCGGGGGCCTTCTCGCGGGCGAGGCGGGTGGCTTCGACGACGGCGTCAACGTCCGGGCCGGCCCCGGAGGTGCCGGTCGAGTAGGAGAGCATGGCGACGCGCGGGGTGACGCCGAACTGTGCGGCGGTGCGCGCGGAGGTCACGGCGATGTCGGCGAGCTGCTCGGGCGTGGGGTTGGGGTTGACGGCGCAGTCGCCAAACGCCCACACGCGGTCCTTCATCGCCATGAGGAAGATGGAGGAAACGACGGAGACGCCGGGAGCGGTCTTGATGATCTGGAAGGAGGGAACGATCGTGTGCGCGGTCGTGTGGGCAGCGCCCGAGACCATGCCGTCGGCGTCACCCATGTGGACCATCATGGTGCCGAAGTAGGACACGTCGGTGACCTTCTCGCGGGCCTGCTCGAGGGTGACGCCCTTCTTGGCGCGCAGGCGCGCGAACTCCTCGGCGTAGCGCTCGCGGTAGGCGGGGTCGTCCACGGAGACGACCTGGGCGGCGCTCAGGTCGATGCCGAGCTCACCGGCGCGCTTGGCGACGTAGTCGGCGTCGCCGACGAAGGTGATGTCGGCGATGCCGGCGGCGAGGACCTGGGCGGCGGCCTGCAGGACGCGGTCGTCGTCGGGTTCGGGCAGGACGATGCGCTTGCGGTCGGCGCGGGCGCGCTCGATGAGGTCGGCCTGGAAGGCGAGCGGGGTCACGGCCGTGGGGGCGGCGGTCGCGCGCAGGGCGGCGGCTGCTTCCTCGCCGAGGGGGAGGGCGAGGACGGGCAGGTCGCAGGCGACCTCGGGCGCGCCACCGGTCAGGACGACGGCGACGACGGAGGCGGCTGCGGCCTCGGCGCGCAGGCGGGCGGCGGCGATCTCATCGGCGAGCAGTTCGGCGCTGGCTCCCTCGGGGTCGAAGGCGAGGACGACACCGGCGCGGGTGGAGGCGGCCAGGTTCAGGTTCCAAGCGATGTGGTCGAAGGCGCGGTTCGAGGCCTCGCGGGCGGGGGCGATGAGCGCGTCGTCACCGGCGGCGCGCACAGCTTCGACGGCGGCGGGCAGAGCGGTGGCGGGGCGCAGGGCGGCGTCGGCGGCGCTGGTGCCGGCGAGGGCGTCAACGGTGGTGACGCCAAAAACGCGGGCAAGTTCTTCGGTGGCGAGGGCGGCTGCCTCCGACGAACCGGGGGCGACGACGATGAAACGAGACACTCGAAATACTCCTTTGGGACGAGAAGATATGCTGCGGCTCATAAGCCTTTCGTTCTATCCTAAACCCGCTCGCGTTCATTTTGTGGCACTCTTTCGGGACGAGGCCTGGGCCGGGGTAGCGGGACCAGGGTGAACCGCGGGTGGATTGTGGCCGATCGTACGCTAGGGTAGGGGACGTGGAGAACGAGGAAAAGACCGTGCGCGCGCGACTGGGCGCGTTTCTCGGTGCTGCCCTGAGCGCTAGCGCAGTCCTCGGAGTTATTGCCCTTGCCGTGACGGATCACCGTCATCGTGCCGTCATGCTGATGGTCGCAGTCCTTGTCGGAATGGGGATTGTGCGCCTGTGGACGCCCGGGCGACCGTGGTTCGCGTCACGCGGCCGACTCGCCGACGCGATCGTGTACGTGATCCTCGCCGCGATTATCTGGTATCTAGCTCCGTTCGTGTCCACGATGGCGGTTCGCTGACGCGCGAGGGATCGTTGAGGCTCCAAGGCAAACCCCGGCCTCGTCAAGGATGAGAGATTCGAGGGGGATGCGTCACGCATATCCCGCATCGTGGTTTCGAGTTCAAGTATTCGTAAAGGTCGGGCATGCTGTGGGTGACCCATCGTCCCTATTCTCAAGGTGAAACACATGCGCGCGTTCCTGCGTAAGTCTGGAATCCTCGTGTGGGTGATCGCTGCGATCATCCTCGCGACCGTCCTTGGATCGATCCGTGTCGGCGGCAACCACCTGGTTCCCGTGGAGATCGGCCGTATCTTCGCGACGTTCTCGGCTATCTTCAGCCAGTTCCTCTCCTTCTCTATTCCGCTCATCATCATCGGCCTGGTGACCCCCGCTATCGCGGATCTGGGTCGCGGCGCCGGCAAGTGGCTGGGCATCACGACGGCGATTGCCTACGGTTCGACGCTCTTCTCGGGGTTCCTGACCTTCCTGGTGTGCGCCGCCCTGTTCCCGCGCCTGCTCGCCTCTACGCAGTTGGCCTCGGTGGCGGAGCCCGGTAGCGCCCTGGAGTCCTACTTCACGATCGAGATGCCCGCGCCCCTGCAGGTCATGACCGCCCTCCTCCTGTCCTTCGTGGTGGGCCTGGGCCTGTCGATGGTTCCGCGCGGCGTCCTGCGCAAGGGCTTCATCGAGTTCCGCGCCATCATCACGCGCCTCATCGAGACGATCATCATCCCGCTGCTGCCCCTGCACATCTTCGGCATCTTCCTGAACCTGACCTACACCGGTGAGGCTGCCTCCGTTATCCGCACGCTGCTGCGCGTCGTGGTCGTCGTCCTGGTCCTTGAGGTCGTCATCCTGCTGACCCAGTTCTGTGTCGCCGGCGCGGTTGCTCGCCGCAACCCCATCAAGGCGCTGCTGACCATGATGCCCGCCTACCTGACGGCGCTGGGCACCTCGTCCTCTGCGGCCACCATCCCGGTGACGCTGCGTCAGACGAAGAAGAATGGCGTGTCCGACGCGGTTGCTTCCTTCACGGTTCCGCTGTGCGCGACGATCCACCTGGCTGGCTCGACCTCGAAGATCTTCGCGTTCGCGTTCGCGATCGTCCTGACCCAGGGCCTGACGGTGTCCACCCTCCAGTGGGTCGGCTTCATCTTCATGCTCGGCATCACGATGGTCGCCGCCCCCGGCGTCCCCGGCGGCGCCATCATGGCGGCTACGGGCCTGCTCAGCTCGATGCTGGGCTTCGACGACGCGCAGGTTGCGCTCATGATCGCCACCTACATCGCGCTGGACTCCTTCGGCACCGCGACGAACGTGACGGGTGACGGCGCGATCGCGCTGGTCGTGGATCGCATGGCCCACGGCTCCATTGGTAACGAGGGTGACCCGGAGAACGCTCGCGAGCTCGCGTTTGACGGCATGGCCTACCTGGACCGCGTGTCGGTCGAGGGCGTCGTCAGCCCCGAGGAGCTCGCCGACTCCGCCGCCCGCAACGGCGCGGACGCTACCGCGTAGGTCCCGTTGATCCGCCCTGTGCGCGCCCGCCGATTCCGGCGGGCGCGCACTTGTCGTTTTCTCGGTAAATGGGAGTTTGGCCCTAGTGGTGGAGGCGCAGGTCACGTAGAATAGGACACGCTAGGCACACTGGGCCTCGCGGCCCGCTCCGTCAATGAAAGATGGCAGAATCATGAGCACAGTCCGTATCGGTGTCCTGACCTCGGGCGGCGACGCCCAGGGCATGAACGCGGCCGTCCGCGCAGTGGTGCGCACGGCGTTGGCGAAGGGCGCGCAGCCCTATGCGATCCTGGAAGGCTGGCAGGGGGCGTGCGATGGGGGCGATTCCATCAAGAAGATGGGCTGGTCGGACGTGTCTTCGATTCTCGCCGAGGGTGGCACCGTCATCGGCACCGCTCGTTCCGCCGAATTCCGCACCTACGAGGGCCGTCATCGCTCTGCCGCGAACCTGCTGGAGCACGGCATCGATCACCTGGTCGTGATCGGCGGCGATGGTTCTTTGTCCGGCACGAACGAGTTCCGTAAGGAATGGCCCCAGCACGTGGCTGAGCTGGTCGCCGAGGGCGTCATCACGCAGGAGTTCGCGGACGCTCATCCGGCCCTCATCATTGTCGGCCTGGTCGGTTCGATCGACAACGACATGGTCGGCACCGACATGACGATCGGCGCGGACACCGCCCTGCACCGCATCCTGGATGCGATCGACCAGCTCACCAGCACCGCTGCCTCGCACCAGCGCACCTTCGTTGTCGAGGTCATGGGACGCCACTGCGGCTACCTGCCCCTCATGGCGGCCGTCGCGGGCGGCGCCGACTACGTCTTCACGCCCGAAGACCCCGCAGGACCGGGATGGCAGGACGATCTGGCCGAGCACCTGCGCCTGGGGCGCGAGGCGGGCCGCCGCGAGTCCATCGTCCTGGTCGCCGAGGGCGCGCATGACCGCGACGGCAACGAACTGTCCACCCAGCTCGTCGCCGACACGATCGAGGAGCGTACGGGTGAGGATGCCCGCGTGACGATCCTTGGGCACGTGCAGCGCGGCGGCACCCCGTCGGCCTACGACCGCTGGATGTCGACTCTGCTGGGCTACGCGGCGGTCCAGGAGATCCTGGCGTCCACGGGCGAGGACGAACCTGTGATCCTGGGCGTTCGTCGCAACCGCATCACCCGCATCCCCCTCATGAAGGCCGTCCACGATACGCGCGCGGTCAAAGATCTCATCGCCGCGGGCGACTACGCTGCTGCTCAGGCGTCGCGCGGCTCGTCCTTCTCCTCGATGGTGGGCATCTATCACCTGCTGTCCACGCCCCCGCAGCTGATTCCCGAGCCCACGGGCGACATCAAGCGCGTCGCGATCCTGCATGCGGGTGGCTTGGCCCCCGGCATGAACACGGCGGCCCGCGTGGCCGTGCGCCTGGGCATCGCGCGCGGCTGGACGATGCTGGGCGTCGACGGCTCGTGGAGTGGCCTGGCGGATGATCGCGTGCGCGAGCTGAGCTGGGACGACGTGGAAGGCTGGGCCTTCAAGGGTGGCGCCGAGCTGGGCACCAAGCGCGACGTGCCGCCAATCGAGCAGTTCTACGCGCTGGGACGCGCGATCGAGCGCAACGAGATCGACGCCCTCCTCGTCATCGGCGGCATGAACGCCTACCTGGGCGTCCACGCGATCCAGGCGGAAAAGGACCGCTACCCGGCGTTCCGCATCCCGATGCTGCTGATCCCCGCCTCCATCGATAACAACCTGCCCGGCTGCGAGCTCGCGATCGGTACGGACACGGCGATCAACAACGCGACGTGGGCGATCGACCGCATCAAGGAGAGCGCGGCCGCCTCCAAGCGCTGCTTCATCGCCGAGACGATGGGCCGACGCTGCGGCTACCTGACCCTCATGAGCGCCCTGTCCAGCGGCGCCGAGTACATGTACATCAACGAGGAGTCCCCCTCCCTCCAGCAGATCGCCGCGGACGCAGAGCGCATGGTTGGCTCCTTCAAGTCGGGCCGCCGCCTCTTCTTGACGCTCGTCAACGAGTCGGCGTCGCAGTATTACGACCGGGATTTCCTGGCCGACGTGTTCAACGCCGAGTCCGAGGGCATCTACGACGTGCGGCATCAGGCACTCGGCCACATGCAGCAGGGTGGCTCGCCCTCGCCCTACGACCGCCTGCTCGCCACGCGCCTCGTGGCACGCGCCTTCGAGCAGCTCGTCGGCCAGTTCGAGCGTGGTGACCGCGGCGCCTACTACATCGGCCAGGTCGGCGCCGCGATGGAGGCGCGTCCTGTCAAGCGGATGTTTGACGATCTGGACATCGAGAATCGCCGCCCCTTCGCCCAGTGGTGGCTCGACCTCCTCCCCGTCCAGCGCATCGTGTCCCTGCAGAACCCGGGCATCGAGGCCACCCCGATCCCCATCGACGACCCCGTCGAGTAGGAAGTTCGTCCCGGTTTCCCAGGGATTGACGAGGCCGTGGTTCCGTGACCGCTCACGGGCCACGGCCTCGTCCGTCGTCAGGGAAAACGAGGGTGACCGAGGGCGCATTGACCGCTAAACTGGGAGTTACATATCCCTACTGTCAGGAGCACCCATGAGTGATATCCCCGTGATCGACCCGACGATGACCCCCGCGTGGGACAAGCTCGACCAGCTGGCCGACACCTTTGAGCCCGATCTGCGCAAGATGTTCGCGGATGACCCCGAACGCACGAAGAAGTTCACCTTCCAGGCCGCCGACCTGCACGTCGACCTGTCGAAGAACCTCGTGTGCCCCACGCTGCTGGACCACCTGCTCGCGCTCGCCGAGCAGACGGGCGTGGCGGACCTGCGCGACCGCATGTTTGCGGGCGAGCACATCAACATCACCGAGGACCGCGCCGTCCTGCACACTGCGCTGCGCCGCCCCGCGACCGACTCCCTGACCGTGGACGGCCAGGACGCGATTGCCGACGTGCACGAGGTCCTGGAGAAGGTCTACGCCTTCGCCCGCCGCGTCCGCTCCGGCGAGTGGGTCGGCATCACCGGCAAGCCCGTCAAGACGGTCGTCAACGTTGGCATCGGCGGCTCCGACCTGGGTCCCGTCATGGCGTACGAGGCCCTCAAGCCCTACGTGCAGGAGGGCCTGGAGTGCCGCTTCATCTCCAACATCGACCCCACCGACGCGGGCGAGACCACGAAGGACCTGGACCCCGAGACGACCCTCGTGATCGTCGCCTCCAAGACCTTCACGACGCTCGAGACCATCACGAACGCCAAGGTCGTGCGCGCCTGGCTGATCGACGCCCTGCGTGAGCGCGGCATCGTCACCGACGAGGCCTCCGAGAAGGAAGCGATCGCCAAGCACTTCGTCGCCGTTTCCACCGCCCTGGACAAGGTCGCCGAGTTCGGCATCGACCCGGCCAACGCCTTTGGCTTCTGGAGCTGGGTGGGCGGTCGCTACTCCGTGGATTCCGCCGTGGGTACCTCCCTGGCCGTCGCGATCGGCCCCGAGGGCTTCGCCGACTTCCTCGCTGGCTTCCATGCGATGGACCGTCACTTCGCCGAGGCTGCGCCCGAGAAGAACGTGCCCCTGCTGATGGGCCTGCTCAACGTGTGGTACTCGAACTTCCTGGGTGCCGACACGCACGCCGTCCTGCCCTACTCCCAGTACCTGCACCGCTTCCCCGCGTACCTGCAGCAGCTGACCATGGAGTCCAACGGCAAGTCCGTGCGCCGCGACGGCAGCCCCGTCACCTACGAGACCGGCGAGGTCTTCTGGGGCGAGCCCGGCACCAACGGCCAGCACGCCTTCTACCAGCTGATCCACCAGGGCACCCGCATGGTTCCCGCCGACTTCATTGCGTTTGCGAACCCGACGTGGGCGCTGGGCGACGGGGATGCCGACATGCACGAGCTGTTCCTGTCGAACTTCTTCGCGCAGACGAAGGCCCTGGCCTTCGGTAAGACCAGTGAGGAGGTGCGCGCCGAGGGCACGCCCGAGGCCATCGTCTCCGCCCGCGTGTTCACCGGCAACCGTCCCACGACCTCGATCATGGCCCCGTCCCTGACCCCGTCGGTCCTGGGCCAGCTGATCGCCCTGTACGAGCACATCACCTTCGTCGAGGGTGCCGTGTGGGGCATTGACTCCTTCGATCAGTGGGGCGTCGAGCTGGGCAAGGTCCTGGCCAAGCAGATCCTCCCCGCCATCGAGGGCTCGTCCGAGGCCCTGGAGGCGCAGGATCAGTCCACCCGCGCTCTCATCGAGTACTACCGCGCGAATCGCACGAAGTAATCGCATCTGATCCTCGGGGGTCGCGCCGTCAGGCGCGGCCCCCGACGTGTATCTGGGGAGGCGGCGGGAGTGAACGCTCCCGCCGCCTCGCTGTTTGTGTACGAGGACGAGGCGTCGCTTAGTGCTCCAGGTGTTCGTGGCTCGCGTGCTCGGGGCATTCGAGCTGGAACGTGGAGTGCGCGATGGGGAAGTGGTGGCACGCGCATTCGCCGAGCTCGTGGACGATGCGGTCGCGCGAAGGCCCGTCGGCCTCGTGCGTGACAGTCACGTGCGCCGTGACGGTGACGAGGTGCGAGGAGACGGCCACCACGTGCAGGTCGTGCACGCCCAGCACGCCGTCGACGCCCAGCATATGCGCGCGCAGCTTAGTGACATCCACGCTGGAGGGGGTCTGTTCCATGAGGATTGCGACGGAGCGACGCAGGAGTGACAGCGCTCGCGGGGCCATGAGGACCGCGATCAGGAGCGATGCGACCGCGTCGGCGCGGGTCCACCCGAAGACCCACTCGGCGCCTGCCGCAACGATGACTGCGAGGGAGCCGAGCGCGTCGTTCGCGACCTCCAGGAATGCGGCCTTCATGTTGAGGTTCGCCTCGCGCCCGCCCGCCAGGATCACCAACGACACGACGTTCGCGACCAGGCCGATGACGCCGACGAGGAGCATGGGGCCGGCCTCGACCTTGGGCGGGGATGCCAAGCGCCACGCGCCCTCCCACGCGACCATGACGCAGATGACGAGGAGCATGCCGGCCTGCAGGGCGGCGGCCAAGACCTCGGAGCGCGCCCACCCCCACGTGTGCTTCTCGTCGCGTGGGCGGCGCATGAGGCGCGTGGCGATCAGCGCGATAACGAGGCCGGAGGCGTCCACGACCATGTGCCCCGCGTCCGCCGCCAGCGACAGGGAACCGGACCAGAAAGCACCGACCAGCTCGGCCACGACGACCGCCCCCGTGACCGCGAGCGCCCACGCTAGGCGCGTGGTCGAGGCCCCCGCGTGGGAATGATCGTGTGAGTGGCCGCCCTGCCCGCCGTCCGGGAGGCGAGCGTGGTCGTGGGAGTGCACCACGGCCTCGTCGACGTGCGACGAGGCGGGGGCGGGCTTCTCTGACCCGGTGCCGCCGGGCGGGGGCGAAGGGATAGTGCGCGACATGCCCCCACTCTACGACTCTACGACCCTGTCACGCCGAAAGACAGACCCCGCACCAGCCTCGTATGTTGTAGATCACGTGAGTGGGGTGCCCTGTTGGGACTGGGTGCCCGGGTCTGAGTGTGACGGACGACGTATCCTAGAAGACAGAGCGCGGGGAACCCCGCGACTGCAAGGGCACAAGCCCACAGGACTGTAAAGGAGCGCCACTCATGGCAGAACCTCGTATCGTCACCGTCACTGG
>CABKMZ010000058.1 GCA_902373545.1 uncultured Actinomyces sp.
CGTAGGCATCCATGAAGTCAACAGCGACATCGACAGCACTCTCAGACTGCTGCGCCGGTTGAATAACCACCCACGGCCTGTTGTTCTTGAGGATCGTGACAGGCTTCCCCGTCCTATTCACCTCTGCTGTCACTCGCGAAAAGTTGTTCTTCGCCTCGGCAAGCCCCATAGTCAGAGTCGACATACTACCCCTTTCAACCTTAGCCATAATTATGGCCAGAATTCGACCTCAGATCAAGTGGTGCAACTGCCTACAGCTAACGCCACACCACCCCACAACACATCAATATCATCCCAGAATGGACCCAATATAGTACCGGTCTGGGACTAGAATATAGATAGCGAAAGGAGCGATCATGCCGACAATCACCCGCAACGCAGAGGTCAAGACCCGCACGACCGCACAGATCAAGGCCGATGCCGCAGCTGTCTACGCGCGCTGGGGAATTAGCCTCTCGGACGCAATCAACATCTTCCTCACAAAGTCGATCGAAGTTGGAGGCCTCCCCTTCGACATGCGCCCCGAGACTCCCACGTTCGATGGACTCGAGCGCTACGCCTACCGCCCCACGATGGACTCAAACGGCGTCGCACAGCTCCCGGGAGACTGGGATGACGGCGACTGAGGGAGTGCCCGCGCCGTGGGAGATCTGGCACGCGCGCTTTAACTTCGACGACCGCGGCTATAAGTTTCGCCCCGTCTTCGTCCTCGCCTATTCACAGGACAGACTCCTACCTGCAATGATCACCAGCACCTCGAACAAGCTCTCATTCCCACTCGACACTCCCCTCGAGGACTGGCGTGCAGCGGGACTGACGAAAGCTTCCCTCGTGCGGGTGGACCGAATTGCCCTCCTGCCACCAACCTACCTCGGTGCTGGTGGCAGGATCGGCAGGCTGTCTCCACGCGATACACACCGAGTCAGCCAGGCACTCGCCACCCTCACCCGATAAACAAATCCTGGCCTCGTCCCACGATTCAGGGACGAGGCCGGTGCTTTGAGTCTGTGCGCTCGACTGAAGGAGAGCGTCACTCCCACTCAATCGTTGCATAGCCCGTTTCCGTGTAGTCAGCGGGGCAGGTGAGCTGGGATTCCTTCCATTCTTTCATCGAGAGAGCCGTGTAGTCACCCTGTAGTCAGCACTGACTACATGCGACGTAGTCACTTGGGAAGAGTATTTTCGCCCGACCGAAGAGCGATAGCTTTGACCTACGGAAACGTAGTTCGGTTGTGCGCAACTGGCTACATGGGTGAAAGGGGTGCCGACAGGGTGGGCCGCTCCCCGACCCCAAGAGTGACAACTCCCGAGCGAAGAGTGATGGCGATGATCTGGGGAAAATAGAGTCTAAAGCGAAGGAAGTGACTACACAGAACGCAATGTGGCTCTACAAATGTCGCTCATCGTGCTAACGAAAATGTGCAAGAAGAGGCTGCAGTCACCCAACACTATTTCAGCGCAACCATGAGTTGCCCAATCTTACTGTTCACAAAGCTAGGATTATCAACATTCGAGTTATGCCCTGCTCCAGGTATCCACACGAGAGGGATCTTCTCGCCAGCAGCCCATTTACGGTTAAACACTTTCACATCGCCGGCATTGTCCTTCTCCCCGCAGAGCAAGAGCGCCGGACAGTCAATGTTGTAAGCGCGCCTAGATTCAACAGCATCGGCGAGCATCTTGTAGCCGTGCGCGGCGAGCTCCACATACTCCTCTTTGGCGTAGCTCTCGATGAAGGAACGCATGCCGGCCTTCCCCTGGGCGGTTGTTGCCACGCCCCACGATCCCAGCGCCTTCAGCCACGACCAGGGCACAAACTGGTACATCCCCTTGGTATGGCGCAGCGCTTTGACCTCCCACGTCGGGTAGTACTTCCTCTTGAGCGGCGCTGAATCAATGGCGACGAAGCCGGCAGCTTCTCTCGGATAGAGGTCGATGAACGCCTGTGCAACGTAGCCGCCGACCGACTGGCCCACAAGCACGAGGTCTTTGATGCTCTCAGCCTCCAAAATTGCGTGCAGAATACGGGCGCAATCGTCCATGGAGAAGTCAAGCGGATATGGGCGCGACTTCCCATGTGCAGGAGCATCCCATACCAGGCAGTTTGCCTTACCTGAGAAATACGCCATCTGCGCGTCGAACATGGTGTGGTCGGCAGTGAGACCAGGAAGAAATACAAGCCACGGTGCGCCCTTGTCAGCAGAAGCGTCTATCCAATAGAAGACATTGCCGCTGCTGGTGTGGTAAACGCGCTCA
This sequence comes from uncultured Actinomyces sp., assembly GCA_902373545.1. Taxonomy (GTDB): domain Bacteria; phylum Actinomycetota; class Actinomycetes; order Actinomycetales; family Actinomycetaceae; genus Pauljensenia. Next base: position 2,257 of record CABKMZ010000058.1, read on the forward strand.
TGCAAGGTTTGAGGCATGTTGAATCTTTCGCAATCAGGATTTTAGCTGGACAGGCAGCAGTGGCGTCTTTGGCAGGCACTCGCTTGAGGACGACTAGATCTCCCAGACCGGGACAGCCTGAACGTCACGCGTCACGAAATAGGGTTCGTCGGTCTGGCAGACCACGTGCCCGAACCCGACCTCGTAATCAGAAAGACCTTCCAGGCAGCTGAAGTTCTTGACGGCATCGCCGCCAACAGTGGCGGCAGTCTTGACCTCAACGGGGTGCAGCACGTGCCCTTCCTGTATGACGAGGTCGATCTCGCGCTTCTTCGCATCGCGGTAGAACCACACGTCACGAAGGTTGGCACCCGCGTTCATGTAGCTCTTGAGCACCTCCGAGACGACGAACGTCTCGAAAACGTGACCGGCTACCGCCCCGTTGCGGAGCTGGTCGGGGGTGGTCCAGCGAGTGAGGTGGCACACGAGCCCCGTGTCCATGAAGAAGATCTTCGGGGTCTTGGTGAGGCGCTTGTCCACGTTCGACCAGAACGGCTGGATGACCCTAACGATATTCGACGCCTGGAGCACCGAGAGCCATGCCTTGACTGTTTTATGGTCTACATCGATTGCGTTTCCGATGTCGGTGGCATTGAAAAGCTGTCCCGATCTTGCAGCGCATGCGACCATGAAGCTGTAGAACTTCGCCTCGTCCTTCACGTTGATGAGATCGCGGACGTCGCGTTCGAGGTATGAGGATACGTAATCCGAGTAGAAGGAGTCCCAATCCACGGAGTTATCCAGGAGCTCTGGCATAGAGCCCCTGTGGATGATGCTCCAAATATCCAAGTCCTCCACGCGTTTTGGCTTAGCAATTTGTGCCGGAACGAAGGAATGCGGGTTGTCCGCCGCCCCGATGAACTCCCTCAGGCTGAGGGAGGGCATCTCGAGAATCCTGATCCTGCCGGCCAGGGACTCGCTCACGCCCTTCATCAGATGGTACGTCTGCGACCCAGTGAGCACGATGCGGCCCCTCTGGTCGGATTGGTCGACAATCCACTTCACAGGGGAGAACAGCTCGGGCACCCGCTGGACCTCGTCGATGATCAGAGGCAAGTCATGCGAATCAAAGAAGAGCACTGCGTCCTGCTTAGCCAGCAGGTAGTCGCGCGGGTTCTCCATCGAGACGTAGCTAAAGGTGTCCCCAAGGTGCTCTTTGAGCACCGTTGTCTTCCCGACCTGCCGCGCGCCGGTGACGAGAACCACCTTGCCCTGCGTAAGCATGGCGTCGATGGTCGCCTCAATTTCACGCCTGATGTACATGAGTTATCTCCTTTATCCGGAGATAATTGTCTCATCTCGTATTAATGTGGTCAAATTTGGGAATGCCATTCCCAAATTTGACCTATTCCCACTCGATGGTGGCCGGGGGCTTGGAGGTCACGTCGAGGACGACGCGGTTAACCTCGGGCACCGAGTTGGTGATGCGGGTCGAGATGCGGGCCAGGACGTCGTAGGGCAGGCGCGTCCAGTCGGCCGTCATCGCGTCCTCGGAGGACACGGGGCGCAGCACGATCGGGTGGCCGTAGGTACGGCCGTCACCCTGGACGCCCACGGAACGCACGTCGGCGAGCAGGACGACCGGGCACTGCCAGATCTCCTGATCCAGGCCGGCCGCCGTGAGCTCCTCGCGGGCGATCAGATCGGCGGCACGCAGGATGTCCAGGCGCTCGCGCGTGACCTCGCCAATGATGCGGATGCCCAGGCCGGGGCCCGGGAAGGGCTGACGGTTCACCAGGTAGTCGGGCAGGCCCAGCTCGCGGCCAACCGCGCGCACCTCGTCCTTGAAGAGGGTACGCAGGGGCTCGACCAGCTCGAAGGTCATGTCCTCGGGCAGGCCGCCCACGTTGTGGTGGCTCTTGATGTTGGCCGCGCCCTCGCCGCCGCCGGACTCGACGACGTCGGGGTACAGGGTGCCCTGGACGAGGAACTTCACCTCGCCGCCGGCGGCACCGACCTCTTCGATGACCTGCTTCTGGGCGGCCTCGAAGGAGCGGATGAACTCACGGCCGATGATCTTACGCTTCGCCTCGGGCTCGGTGACGTCGGCCAGGGCGGACAGGAAGCGCTCGGACTCGTCGCACGTGATGACGCGGATGCCCATGCCGCGCGCGTAGTCGTTCTCGACCTGCTCACGCTCGCCCGCACGCAGCAGGCCGTGATCGATGAAGAAGCACGTCAGCTGGTCGCCGACGGCCTTGTGCACGAGGGCCGCAGCCACGGAAGAGTCCACGCCACCAGACAGGGCGCAGATGACCTGCGCGTCGCCGACCTGCTCACGGATCTTCGCAACCTGCTCGTCCACGATGGAGCCGGCGGTCCACGTGGGCTCCAGGCCAGCACCCTTGTAGAGGAAGTTCTTCAGGGCATCCTGGCCGAACTGGGAGTGGCCCACCTCGGGGTGCCACTGCAGGCCGTAGAGGCGACGCTCGCGCGACTCGAAGGCCGCGACGGGGGTCTCTGCGGTGGAGGCCGTGACGGTGAAGCCCTCGGGCGCGCCCTGGACGGCGTCGCCGTGGCTCATCCACACGATCTGGTCGTCGGGGGTGCCATCGAACAGGCAAGAACCCGCAGAAACCGTGGCCTCGGTGTGCCCGTACTCGCGGGTGCCCGTGCGGCCCACGGTGCCACCGAGGGCGTGGGCCATGGTCTGGAAGCCGTAGCAGATACCCAGGACGGGCACCCCGGCCTCGAAAATCGCGGGGTCGACGGAGGGCGCACCCTCCTCGTACACGGAAGACGGGCCGCCGGACAGGATGATGGCGGCGGGCTCCTTGGCGAGCATGTCCGCCACGCTCATGGTGTGGGGGACGATCTCGGAGTAGACGTTGGCCTCACGCACGCGGCGCGCGATCAGCTGGGCATACTGCGCGCCGAAGTCGACGACGAGGACGGGATGCATGTCAGTAGCGTTCACCCTCCCCATGGTACCCGCGCCCGCCCCGCTCGTCGCGCACCATAGCGCATGTCACCGCCCCTGTGCCGCGCACATGACGGCGGCCCCGCCCCCGGTGGGGACGAGGCCGACCCGAGTCACGCCCGAAGGCGCGGTATCAGCGGAAGAAGGAGCGCAGCATCGGGAAGGCTCCGGCGGCGACGGCGGCCTTGACGAGGTCGCCGATGATGAAGGGCAAGAAGCCCTTGGCCAGGCCCTGGGCGAGAGTCATGTGGGTGAAGGGGATCATCCACGCCAGGCCCGCGACGTACACGGAGAACAGGGAGGCCAGGGCGACGGGCGCCATCGTGAGGACGCGGCGGTCGGCGCCGCGCTGCGCGGCCAGGCCGGCGATGGCGGCGACCAGGAAGTAGCCGAGGATGTAGCCGAAGGAGGCGAAAGCCCAGCCGACGTTCGAGCCCGTGAAGACGGGGGCGCCGGCGATGCCCAGGAGGGCGTACGCGCCGACGGAGACGAGGCCTCGGCGGGCTCCCAGGGTCGTGCCCACCGAGAGGGCGCCGAGGGTGCCCAGCGAGACGGGCACGGGTGTGAAGGGCAGCGGCACGGAGATGCGGGCGAGGACGATCATGGCGATCGTGCCGGCGGCGACGAGGGCGATCTCACGGAGGATCGTACCGCCGAAGCGGTCGGCGAGGACTCGGTTTTCGCGGGCAACTGCGGCGGGGGCGACGGTCAGCGTGGACATGCGGGGCCTTTCAACAGGGCTAAGAGCCTTTTATTCAATACTTGAACGATATGCTGACTGCGCCCCCCCTGTCAAGCACACCCGAGCACATCACAGGGGGCGAGCGCCACACCGGCGCTCGCCCCCCCAAGAGCCCATGAGCGGGACAGATCAGTGCGCGAAGTGGCGCGTGCCCGTCAGGTACATCGTGATGCCCGCGACGTTCGCCGCATCAATCGACTCCTGGTCACGCACCGAGCCGCCAGGCTGGACGACGGCCTTCACGCCGGCATCGATGAGCACCTGCAGCCCGTCCGCGAAGGGGAAGAAGGCATCCGACGCGGCGACCGCACCGAGGGAACGCTGCTCGGGAGCCTCACCCACGACCTCGGACGCGCGAGCGCCGCCCGCACTGTCGACGGTGGACGCCGCCGCGTCCCCCGTCGAGCGCGAGCCCAGCGTGTTCGCCCGCTCGACCGCCAGCTTGCACGAGTCCACGCGGTTCACCTGGCCCATGCCCACGCCCACCGACGCGCCATCCTTGACCAGCAGAATCGCGTTGGAACGGACCGCGCGCACCGTGCGCCACGCGAACTCCAGGTCCGCCAGCGTCGCCTCGTCGGCGGGAGCGCCGGCCGCGAGGGTCCAGTTCTCCGGCGAGTCGCCGGGCGCGTCGATGTCGTCGCGCTCCTGGACCAGCAGGCCGCCGCTGATCTGCTTGAACTCGTACGAGCCGCGAGCCGGGGGCTCAACCTGCAAGACGCGCAGGTTCTTCTTGGTAGCCAGCACCTCGAGCGCGCCCTCCTCGTAATCGGGGGCCAGCACGACCTCGGTGAAGATCGGGACGATCTGGCGCGCCAGCTCCACGCTCACCGGGCGATTCACGGCGATCACGCCGCCGAACGCCGACACGGGGTCGCAGGCGTGCGCGAGGCGGTGAGCCTCGGCCACATCGTCCGCCACCGCAATGCCGCAGGGGTTCGCGTGCTTGATGATCGCGACGCAGGGGCGCTCGTGATCGTAGGCGGCGCGCAGGGCGGCGTCGCCATCCGTGTAGTTGTTGTAGCTCATGGCCTTGCCATGCAGCTGGCGAGCGTTCGCGATACCCGGTGCCAAGGCCTCGTCGTCGACCTCCTCGTCCTCGAAGGACTCGTCGATCTCCCGGTACACGGCCGCGCCCTGGTGCGGATTCTCGCCGTAGCGCAGCGACTCCACGCGCTCAAAGGCGTCGGCGACGAACACGGGCATGCCCGAGGCCTGCCCCTCCTCCTCGGGAGCCTCCACCACGCAGTCCTCGCCGGCCTCGTAGCCCAGCGAGGCCAGGAACGCCGCGTCGGACGCATCCAGGTGGGTCTCAGCGGCCTCATCGAGGGTCTCGCGCACATCCTCCAGCTCAAGCTCGTCAGCCAGCCAGCCGGCGATCGCCAGATCGTAGGTCGCCGTATGAGCGAAGGCCTCGGCGGCCAGCGCGCGGCGCTGCTCGAGGGTAAAGCCCTCCCCCGCCACGGCCTGCACCACATCCGCGTAACGCTCCGGTGAGGTCACGACGGCGACCGACGGGTGATTCTTCGCCGCCGCGCGCACCATGGACGGCCCGCCGATGTCGATCTGCTCGACACACTCGTCGAAAGAAGCACCCGAGGCGACCGTGTCCTGGAACGGGTACAGGTTGCACACGACCAGGTCAAACGCCTGGATCCCCAGCTGGGCGATCTGCTCACGGTGCGCGGCCTTACGCTGATCGGCCAGGATGCCGGAATGAATGAAGGGATGCAGGGTCTTCACGCGCCCCTCCAGCACCTCCGGGAAACCCGTCACATCATCGACCGGGGTGACGGCCACGCCGGTCGCAGCAATGCGCGCGGCCGTCGAGCCCGTGGACACAATCTCCACGCCGGCCTCGCCCAGCGCGCGCGCCAGGTCCTCCAAGCCCGTCTTGTCATACACGGAAATCAGGGCCCGCTTAATCGGGCGCACGTCGATGGGTTCCAGGTTGTCCAAGGAGACGGACATAGTTCCTCCAGGTTGAGAGCCAAACCCAGGCGCCCAGGCGGGCGACGCCTCGCGGGACATGCAGCCGCTCCCCGGTGGTGATCCACCCTCGCCAGTCGCGGCACCTCCCAGTCTAGTTCAGGCCCTCACCCTTCGTCCCCTTCGCCTCGGGGTCATCCGTGTCACCCTCGTCATCCTTGTCAGCGGGCTCAGCCCAGGCCTCGTCCGCATCCTTGGCACTGCCCAGCGTCACGTCTTCCTCGCGCTCAGCCCAGGCCTCGTCCGTGCCCTCCGGCTCCGCGCTCTCCGACTCCGCTTTCTCACCCGGCTCGGCCCACGCCTCGTCCCGCTGAGGAGAGGAACCGGCCCCCTCCTTCTCGTTGATCAACGAGGCCGTGGCAGCCTCACGCGACGCACGCTCGGCGTGGCGGCGGCGCAGAGCCTCACCCTCAGAGCGCACGCGCCCCGCGCCCTGGCCGACGAGCGCCAGCGTCGTCGGATGCGTCGCCAACGCCACCAGCATCGCCGGCAGCGCAATCTCCAGGAACAAGAACAACGTCGACCAGCCCACCAGCGGCCCCATGAACGACAAACGCACCGACCCCATGCTCACCGTCGCGCTCCACATCCACACGCCCATGATCACCACAAACACGACCGAGGCCAGCACCCCCTGAGCGCTCTGGTGCAACAGGTGAGAACGCCGATACAAGCGCGCCGACGCCACGCCACAAGCGATACCCAACACGACCGGCACAAAAACCACCCAGTTGCCGGGAGCCGTCTCCGGGACCGTCCCCAGCAGCGGAATCGGCGGAATCGGGCCCGTCCCCACAACCGTCGGCGAATGAAGCGAATCCGTCGCCGTCATGAAACCCGCGCCCGACCACCAGGCCGCCGCCCACGCCATCATCGTGGGCGCGAACAGCACCTGCCCGCCCACGATAAAGATCGTATCCATCATCGACGAAGCACCCAGCAGCTCATGGATGCCGCTCGCCCGACCCCACCCGGCCACGAGCGCCACCAGCGCCGCGACCGCCGAGGCCACCACGGTCACCAGACTCATCAAGCCGCCCATCTTGAAGCCGCCCGAAATCCAGTGCTGCATCGACGGAGCCTCGGAATCACGCACATAGCTCGACGCCGCAAACCAGATCGACCCGATCAGCGGAATCAAAATCGCGCCCAGCGTTCCCGTCCACCACTGCGAATGGGAACCCGAAGCCCCCGACAGGAACCACGACGTCAGCAAGAAACCCGGCACCGCGAACAGCGCCGACGACCGAGGAAAGCCCGTCGTCGTACGAAGCAACAGGCGCACGAGCATAACCAAAAACACGCCGAACAGCGTCGGAATCACCCGGTAAGACACTCCGCCGGCCACCGACGTACCGCCGACGACGGCAACCCACAGGTCTCCGCCCAGCGCCAGCGCGTCACGCGGCGTCGTGTCGTTCATCCACGTGTTCGAACGCAGCGACAGGTAGCCGATCATCGTCACAACCGTCGTGATGGCCCAGCCCGCGAAGGCCGCCTCCACGCCCGCCAAGATGCCGCGGGCCCACCCCCTGGGCACGGCGACACGGATCGTCGTCCTGCCCGCCACGTAGGTGGTCGTCGTCCGTCTGGGACTGGGTACTTCTCTGATGCGCTCGCTCACAGGCCAATGGTGACAGAATCGGCCCGGGGCCGCGACGCTGCGCGCCGACCCCGGGCCGATTCAGGCTGTGACGTTATCGCGAGAGGATCTCGCGCGCGATCTGCGCCGTCTGCGAAGGAGTGCGACCCACGCGCACACCCACGGCCTCGAGCGCCTCCGCCTTCGCGGCGGCCGTGCCCGACGAGCCGGACACGATCGCGCCAGCGTGACCCATGGTCTTGCCCTCGGGGGCCGTGAAGCCCGCGATGTAGGCGACGACGGGCTTGGTCATGTTCTCCTGGATCCAGGCGGCCGCACGCTCCTCGGCGTCGCCGCCGATCTCGCCGATCATGATGACGAGGTCCGTGTCGGGGTCCGCCTCGAACGCGGCCAGCGCGTCGATGTGGGTGGTACCCACGACCGGGTCGCCGCCAATACCCAGGCACGTCGTGAAACCGAAGTCGCGCAGCTCGTACATGAGCTGGTAGGTCAGCGTGCCCGACTTCGAGACGAGGCCGAGGCGGCCCGGTCCCGTAATGTCCGCCGGGGTGATGCCCAGGTTCGCCTGCGCGGGCGAGATGATGCCCGGGCAGTTCGGGCCGATCAGGCGCACGCCAGCCGCGAGCGCGCGCTCGACGACGATCGTGGAGTCCTGGACCGGGATTCCCTCGGTGATCAGGACGATCGTCTCGATGCCGGCCTCGATGGCCTCGAGGGCGGCACCCTTGGCGAAGGCCGGGGGCACGAAGATGACGGAGGCGTTCGCGCCGGTGGCCTCGCGGGCCTCGGCGACCGTGCCGAAGACGGGGACCTCGACCTGGCCGTCGGTCACCTTGTCGGCGCCCGGACCGTAGCCCTGCACGTCGAAGGTGACGGTCGTGCCGGCCTTACGAGGGTTCGTGCCGCCCACAATCGCGGTGCCGGCACTGAGCATGCGCTGGGTGTGCTTGCGGCCCTCGGCGCCGGTCATGCCCTGGACGATGACCCGGGTGTCAGAGTTGACGAAGATAGTCATGGTGTTCTCCTGCGGTTCTCGGGTCGTTACTTCGACGAGGCCTGGGCTGCGAGCTCGGCTGCACGCCGGGCCGCGCCGTCCATCGTTTCTTCCATGTGGACGAGCGGGTGCGCAGCCTCGGCGAGGATCGCGCGGCCCTCCTCGACCTTGTTGCCGTCGAGGCGCACGACGAGCGGCTTGGAGGCCGCATCGCCCAGCGTCTCGAGCGCTCCGATGATGCCGCGGGCGACCTGGTCGCACGCGGTGATGCCGCCGAAGACGTTGACGAACACGGAGCGAACCTGCTCATCTCCGAGGATGATGTCCAGACCCTTCGCCATAACCTCGGCCGAAGCGCCGCCGCCGATGTCGAGGAAGTTCGCGGGCTTCATGCCGCCGAACTCCTCGCCGGCCATCGCGACCACGTCGAGGGTTGACATGACCAGGCCCGCGCCGTTACCGATGACGCCGACCTGACCCTCCAGGCGCACGTAGTTAAGCCCGGCCTCCTTCGCGGCGGCCTCGCGCGGATCCTGCGCGGCTTGGTCCACCAGCTCGGCGTGACCGGGGTGGCGGAAGCGCGCATTGTCGTCGAGGGTCACCTTGCCGTCGACCGCCCACACGGAGCCGTCGGGGCTGGAGACCAGCGGGTTGACCTCGACCAGGGTCGCGTCCTCATCGCGGTAGACGGTCCACAGGGTTTCGAGGACGGGGGCGATGGCCTGCGCCGTTTCCTCGTCGAAGCCAGCTTCCTTGGCGATGCGGCGGGCAACCTCTGTATCAATGCCGACGGTGGGATCAAGGGGCACGCGGGCAAGGGCCTCGGGACGCTCCTTCGCGAGGGTCTCGATGTCCATGCCGCCTTCGCGCGAGCACATCGCCAGGTGGCGACGGTTCGAGCGATCCAGCAGGATCGAGAAGTAGTATTCGGCGGCAATGTCCGCGCCGGACGCGATCATGACCTTCTTGACGATGTGGCCCTTGATGTCGAGGCCGAGGATCGCCTCAGCCTTCTCGTAGGCCTCGTCGGCGGTGTGGGCGAGCTTGACGCCGCCGGCCTTGCCGCGGCCGCCGGTCTTGACCTGGGCCTTGACGACCAGCAGCGAGGCCCCCTCAGCCAGGAGCTCGCGTGCACCCTCTCGCGCCTCGTCGGGGGTTGACGCCAGGCGGTAGTCGAGCACGGGCACGCCGTGCTCCTTGAACATCTGCCGGGCCTGGTACTCGTAGAGATCCACCTTATTCCCTCCGTTGAACGTGGTGTGGTCAGCGCAATAATTCTAACGTGTGACCGGCGTAAATGCCCCAGTTGCCGCATATTGTCAAGGCTTGTCGCGCCCTTGACCGGAAGGAGCTTTCCCTTTGTCAAGGCTTTGCGTTGCGGGGCGGGTTGCTGGGGCCAGCGGGG
>CABKMZ010000059.1 GCA_902373545.1 uncultured Actinomyces sp.
TCAATCCCTTCACCATCACACCCACGCCCCCGCAGGCCGAGGAGCCAGCCTCGGGTGCCACCACTGAGGCCGCCGCTTCCGAGTCCTCGTCTGCCCCTTCGCGAGGCCTCATCATCGCCGTGGGCGCGGGTGCCATGCTGCTCCTCCTGGCCGCGGCGGTGGGAATCACCTGGGCACGGCGCCGAACAAGCTGAAACGTGGCGCATCGGCCGGAGTCAGCCGACGGTCGACAAGCCTGACATGCCGGAGTGTTCACGCGCCGTCACAAGGCCGAAAGCCCAGCCACGGCCTCGTACCTGGCAAACCTAAAACTGACCAGATTGCGTGCGAGTACGGCGGGCGGGCTACACTGGAACAGCATCCGACCGCGCACGCAAGGAGAACCCCGTGCCCAACTACTTGACGGACGACGAGCTGGCACACGCCAAGAGCCTGCTCGATCGCATGACCACCATCTTTCAGCACACCGTCGTCGGCCAGGACGGCCTGCGTCGCGCGCTGACAGCCTCGCTGCTCGCCGGCGGCCACGTCCTGGTCGAATCCGTGCCCGGCCTGGCAAAGACGACGGCCGCACAGACCCTGGCGTCCGCAGTGTCCGGTAGCTTCCACCGCATCCAGTGCACCCCCGATCTGATGCCCAACGACATCGTCGGTTCCCAGATCTGGAACCAGGAACGCGGCGAAATGGTCACCCAGCTGGGCCCCGTACACGCGAACATGGTGCTCCTGGACGAGATCAACCGCTCCTCCGCCAAGACCCAGTCCGCCATGCTCGAAGCCATGCAGGAACGTCAGACCACCATCGGCGGCGTCAACCACAAGCTCCCCAACCCCTTCATGGTCATGGCCACCCAGAACCCCATCGAGGAAGAGGGCACCTACGTGCTGCCCGAGGCGCAGATGGACCGATTCCTCCTCAAGGAGGTCATCACCTACCCGACGCCCGTCGAAGAGCTCGAGGTTCTCACCCGCATCGACTCCGGCCAGATGACAACCATCTCCGATGTCGACCCGATCAGCCTCGACGACGTTCGTGTCCTCCAGGACGCGCGCCGCCGCGTCTTCATCCACGAGACCCTCAAGGCCTACATCGTCGACATCGTCAACACCACCCGAGGAGCCGGCCCCAACCCGCTGCCCGGCTGGAAGAAGCACGTGCGCGTGGGCGCCTCCCCGCGTGGCGGCATCGCGTTCATGCAGATCGCCCAGGCCCTGGCCCTCATGGCGGGACGCAACCACGTCATGCCCGACGACATCAAGGAAATGCGCTACGGCATCCTTCGCCACCGCATCATCCGCACCTTCGACGCCATGGCCGACAACGTCTCCATCGAAGGCCTCATCGACGCCGTCTTCAAAGCGGTTCCCGTTCCGTAAAGAACACCGGTTCCACGCCACGACTCTCTAGAGGAACGCAATGCCTGTACGCTCGCGCGAGATCCACGCGCTCTCCACCCGCATCCAGTTGCCCGTCATGCGCAAACTGCTGTCCATCATGGACGGGCAGCACTCCGCCCTGCGGCAGGGACGCGGATGGGAGTTCATGGACCTGGCCCCCTATCAGCCGGGCGACGACGTACGTGAAATCGACTGGGCGGCCACGGCACGCACCGGTTCACCCATCATCAAGCGTCACGAAGCCACGGCGAACCTACAGGTCATGCTCGTCGTCGACACGGGACGCGAGATGGGCGCGCTCGCCCCGTCGGGAGAGACGAAGGAAGAGATCGCCCTCGCGGCCTGCGAGGCCATCGCCTGGCTGAGCGTGGCCCGCGGAGACCAGATCGGCCTCGTCGCCGGTGACGACGAGCGCGTGCGCTTCATGCCCGCCCGCTCCGGTAACGCGCACGCCGAAACGGTGCTGCGCCGCATCGAGGAAGACATCACGCTCGCCTCCCCGCATGCGAATGTCCCCAAGCTCCTCGCCCGAGTCAGGACAGTCACGCGCCGACGCAGCCTCATCGTGATCGTCACCGACAGTACCCAGCCGACGGCGACGCGCGAAACGGATGACCTCATTAAGTCCCTGTCCGTGCGTCACCAGGTGATCCTCATCAGCATCGAAGACATCGACCCGACCACCCTCGAGAAGGGTACGGAGGTCGTCGACGTCAACGAGGGACCTTTGCCGGACTTCCTGCTGCGCGACTCGCAGCTGGCGGGGGAGGCCGCCAACGTCGTGGCGATGCGCCGGGCCGCAGTCAAACAGTTGCTCGATCAGAGGGGAGTCATCCACGTGGACGTGTCCTCCAGCGAGGAGATCCCCCACGCGCTCATGCGCGCTCTCGAAAGGGGAGCACATGTCCGGTGATATCAAAGACGACCTGTATACCCCCGTCATTTACCCGCACTGGATGTGGGTCCTCGGAGTGGCACTCCTCGTGGCGGTCATCGGCTGGGTTCTCTTCTGCCTGTGGCGCTGGTGGACGTCCCGCGTCGGCGAGGTGACGGAGCTGCATACCATCACGGATGCGCGACGCAAGAAGTACCTGGTCTACGTCGATCAGATCGCGGATCGCTACGCGGACGGTGACCTGGATGCCCGCGGGGTCCACCTGGCGCTGGCCGGCCTCATGCGTGCGCTCGGCACGGAACGCACCGGGCGTGACCTCGAGGTCGCCACGGTCAGCGAAGTGCGCGCGCTCGTTCCCGTCTGGCCGGGCCTGGCAAACGTGCTCGCGGCGTGCGAGGTTCCCAGCTTCGCGGGGGAGAACATTCCGGATGGGCAGCCCTCGCACGATGCCGTGACGCGCGCCCTGACCATGGCTGTTGAGGCGGTGAACGCATGAGGTTTTGGTGGTTGATCCCGCTCGTCCTGCTCGTGGTGGTGGGCGCCACTGTCCTCGGATGGTGGCTGGCACGCCGGGCGGGCCAGCGCGCAGGTAAGAAGGGTTGGGTTGCCAACTCGGGTTTCGTACGAGGCCTGCCCAAGTATCAGGCTCTCGTGCGGCGCACGCGCGCATCCTTGGCAATGGCGTTCGTGTGTTTCCTCATCGCGGTCATCGCGACCTCCGTGTCGGCGAGTGCGCCCGTGGACCGCTACGTCAAGTACGACAAGTCCGCGAGTCGCGATATCGTGCTGTGCCTGGACGCCTCCCCTTCGATGCTTCCCTACGACTCGGAGATCGGCGACGCCTTCAAGCAGATCATCTCCCACTTTGAGGGAGAACGAATTTCCTTGCAGCTGTGGAACGCCTACTCGATGACGATGTTCCCGCTCACCGATGACTACGAGATGGCCGACGACGTGCTCACCGAAATGGCGGGTGTGATCGACCGGGGCTTCTCGACGACGCCCGACGGTTACGCCCATGCCACGCCGGAACTGTACGAGTACCTGGAGCCGACGCTGGCCGCGCGGGACGAAGAACGCGCCTCTCTGGTCGGCGACGGGCTGGCCTCGTGCGTCATGGGCTTCGACCACACGGACAAGCAGCGTTCGCGCACGATTCTGCTGGCCACCGATAACGAGGTATTCGGCAGCGGCTACTACAACCTGCAGCAGGCCATTGCCTTCGCGAAGAGCCAGAACGTGACCGTCACGGCGCTGTATCCCGGCTCTATGACGACCCTGTCGAGCGAGGGCGAGGATCTGCGCAATCAGGTGAAGTCGACGGGCGGCGACTTCTATGATGCGTCGTCTCCCGCATCCGTCGATTCGGTTGTTAAGCAGATCGAGGCCGAACAGAAGGAAGACTTGGATGCCAAGGGCAAGCTGATCGAAACTGATCGTCCGCGCGCCGCCCTGGGCTGGACACTGGCCGGTGTCGTGTCCCTGCTCGGCCTGCTTGCCTTCGGGAGGCTCTGACATGGTTTTTCATCCCGTTATTCACCCGGCGCTTCTCGTCATCATCGTCCTGGTGGCGGCAGCCTTCGTGGTTGTGTCCGCCCGGCGCTCCGTGCGCACGAGCCTGATGGATGTCATCAGGCGTTCCCTGATCGTCGTGATGGTTGCCGTCATGGGCGCGGGGCCCTCCATTCCCGGCAAGGCCGTCGAGGTGACCTCGAGCCTCGAGGTGTACTACGTCATCGATCGCACCGGATCGATGGGCGCCGAGGACTGGGACGGGGACAATCCCCGCATCGACGGCGTGCGCAGCGACGTCGGCATCCTCATGAACTCTCTCACCGGGTCACGCTTCTCGATCCTGTCGTGGGACTCGAACGTGCACGTTGGTATGCCCCTGACGACCGACGCCTCCGCAGTCCAGTCGTACATGGCCACGTTCACGCAGGAGCTATCTTCCTCCTCGCAGGGCTCGTCCCCCCACCGCCCCGCCCAGGAGCTGGCCAAGCTGCTGAAGAAGAACAAGGAACGCCACCCGAACAACATTCGCGCGGTCTTCATCTTCTCCGATGGTGAGACGTCGAACGAGGGCCACTGGTCGACTGCTCCCATGGGGTCCGAATCGGATTGGGACGCCGTCAAGCCCTACGTCGACGGCGGCCTGGTCATCGGCTACGGCACTGAGGAAGGCGGCAAGATGAAGATCCAGCGCCTGGCTGGCGCCGAGGAACAGAGCGGCAGTGACGGATACATTCATGACAAGTCGCAGCCGGGTGACCCCGTCGCCATCTCCCACATTGACGAGGCCGCGCTGAACAATATCGCGTCGCGTCTCGGCATTGACTACGTGCACTCACCCGACAAGGCCGCGATCGAGTCGCACGCACAGTCACTACTCGAACGAGCAACGACGATCGCAGAAGAACGCAACATGCGGTCCACGTACCGCTACATCATTTGGCCGGTCGCCCTCATCCTCGGAGGACTCCTGGCGTGGGAGGGCGCAAACCTGGCGCGGCGCGCACAACAGTTGAGGAATTCCCATGCAATCTAACAACCCTGCACGCGAAGACGACCTCCTGCCTTTCGGTGCCCCCCAAGCAGATGCCACCGACCCCGCGGTGCGTGCCAAGCTGGCCTCGGCCTCGGGCAAACCCCAGCGCTCCCCGCGCGCGCTGCGCCCCCTGTGGTACTCGATCCCCTTCCTGGTGATCGCGCTGGCGATCTCCGCGTACCTGATCGGAATCACCCTGTGGTCACGCTCGTCGCTGGGACACTGGACGAACGAGGAGTACCCCGCCGCTCAGGCCGGGTACGAGGGGCAAAAGTCGTGGACCTCCTCCGGCGTCGAGCAGTGGGTCGCACACTACAACCTGGGTACGACGCTCGTGAGCCAGGACTCGATCGACGAGGGCGTGGCTGAGCTGCGTACCGCCTACGACATGGTCCCCAAAGCCATCGAGGTCCAGCCCGGGCGCCTGGAGCCCTTCTCCTACGAGTGTCGCGTGCGCGTGAACCTCGGTCTGGGCATTGAAATCCAGGGCGATGCGAAGGACTCAGCCGGTGCGTACGGCGAGGCCTACGACCTGTACCAGGAGTCCGAAGACATGGTGGCTCCCTGCCAGAGCGCCAACCAGAGCCAGTCGAACAACCAGGGCCAGTCTGGCAACCAGGGCCAGTCTGGTAACCAGGGCCAGTCTGGCAACCAGGGTCAGTCCGGCAACCAGGGTCAGTCCGGCAACCAGGGTCAGTCTGGCAACCAGGGTCAGTCCGGCAACCAGGGCCAGAACGGCGAGCAGGGTCAGTCCGGCAACCAGGGCCAGGGTGGCCAGACTAACCACGCCGACGAGAACAAGAGTCGCGTCCAGAAGAAGAAGCAGAACGCCGACAAGAAGAATCGTGGCGAAGACCCGAACGACCCGAACAAGGGCAACAACGGCGGCAACGGCGGCAACGACCCGAGCAACGGCGGCAACGACCCAAATAAGGGCAACAACGGCGGCAACGGCGGTAACGACCCGAGCAACGGCGGCAACCCGGGCAACCAGCCGACCACGCAGCCCGGCTCGACCCCCACGCCCGACCCCTACGAGGGCGAAAGCGAGGAGGAGCGCAAACGCCGACAGGGCCTGGAGGGGCAAAACACCAAGCGTGATCGCGATCGACGTGAACACGACGACCAGCAGCGCAGCGGTAACCCGAACGGCGGCTGGTGACACGCGCGTCCACGTCTCATTACCGCTGTGACGTGCACCCATAAAATCCCATGTCGGCCTGCCAGGCCGCCAAAGACCGATAGGCTGGAATCGTGAAGGTCCTTCTCGTTGGTAACGGGGGTCGCGAACACGCGATCGCCCGAGCGCTTGTGCGAACGTCTACCCCCGAGCAGCCCGTGAAGCTTGTCGTCCAGGCCGGTAACCCGGCGCTGGAGCAGCTGGGCCGCTCCCTCACCATGGATCCGATGGATCCGAAGGATGTCGTGCGCCGCGCGACATCCGAGAAGGTCGACCTCGTGGTCGTCGGCCCGGAGGCACCGCTCGTCGCGGGCGTCGCCGATGCCGTGCTGGACTACGGGATCCCCGTGTTCGGCCCGACGAAGGACGCAGCGCGACTCGAGGCCTCCAAGTCTTTCGCGAAGCAGGTCATGGCCGACGCCGGCGTGGCTACCGCCCGCGCCTTCACCTGCACCACCATGGACCAGGTCGAGGCCGCATTCGACGATCTGGGTGCGCCCTACGTCGTCAAGGACGACGCCCTGGCCGCCGGCAAGGGAGTCGTCGTGACCTCCGACCGCGCCCAGGCCTCGAAACACGCGCGTGCCTGCCTGGCCCGCGACGGGGGAGCGGTCGTCATCGAGGACTACCTCGATGGACCCGAGGTCTCCCTCTTCTGCTTCGCCGACGGCACCACCGTCGTGCCCCTCCAGCCCGCCCAGGACTTCAAGCGCGTGGGCGACGGCAACGAGGGCCCCAACACGGGCGGCATGGGCGCCTACAGCCCCCTGCCGTGGCTGCCCGAGGAAGCCACGCAGCGCATCGTCACCGAGGTCGCCCAGCCCGTCGTCGCCGAAATGGCCCGACGCGGTACCCCCTTCCGTGGCCTCCTGTACTGCGGCCTCGCGATGACCTCGAAGGGCATCCGCGTCGTCGAGTTCAACGTGCGTTTTGGCGACCCGGAGACTCAGGCGGTCCTCGAGCGCCTCGACTCCCCGCTGGCCCCCATCCTGTATGCGGCCGCCACCGGCACCCTGGCCAAGATCCCCGCCCCCGTGTGGAGCGAGGACGCTGCCGTCACTGTCGTCATGGCGTCGGGCGGCTACCCGGGCCCCACGGACACCGGGCACGAGATCACCGGCATCGAGGCGGCTGAGCAGCTCGATGGAGTCCACGTCATCCACGCCGGTACCTCCCAGGAAATCACCGACGACCCCGCCGACGTGGCGGCCGGCTGCTGCGGCTTCGAACCCACCTACGCGCTGGTGAACTCCGGCGGCCGAGTCCTCGACGTTGTCGCCCGCGCGGCCACCCTCGATGAGGCACGTGCCCTGGCCTACCGGGGCGTCGACCTCATCCACTTTGACGGCGAGCACCACCGCAGCGACATCGCGACGTGGCCCGCCGACCTGGTCGTCACCCTCGACTGATCCCACGACACTGAGGAGCATCATGCCCGCCTCCCTGCACGGTTGGACCCCCCTGAGCTCGGGGAAGGTTCGCGACATCTACGCTCCCGACGAGGCCGTGGTCGGCCCCGCGCAGGAAACGACGCCCGCCGAGGGCCGCCCCCGCCACGCGAAGGTGGGCCCGGAGGCGCTCCTCATGGTGACGTCGGATCGCATCAGCGCCTACGATTACGTGCTGCCGACCGAGATCCGCGGCAAGGGCGCGGTCCTCAACCAGCTGGCGATCTGGTGGATGGGCAAGCTGCGTCCCCTCGTGGAAAACCACCTGCTGGCCGTGGGCACGAAGGTGCCGGCCGAGGCCTCGATCGCCCTGGAGGGTGCTCCGGCCACGCGCTTCACGGTTCCCGCCGAGGTCGACGCGCGCGCGGTCGTGTGTCGCAGCCTGTACATGATCCCGATTGAGTGCGTCGTGCGCGGCTACCTGACCGGCTCGGGCTTGGCTGAGTACCGCGAGTCCGGCACCGTGTGCGGCATCAAGCTCCCCGAAGGCCTGACCGAGGCCTCGTGCCTGGAGGAGCCGATTTTCACCCCGGCCGCGAAGGCCGAGCTGGGCGAGCACGACGAGAACATCACCTTCGAGCAGACCGTCGAACGCATCGGCGAGGAGTACGCGACCGCGATCCGTGACCTCTCGCTCGCCCTGTACCGCCGGGCGCGCGACATCGCGGCCGAGCGGGGCATCATCATCGCGGACACCAAGTTCGAGTTCGGTATCGACGTGGCGACCGGCGCGATTGTGCTTGCGGACGAGATCCTCACGCCGGACTCTTCGCGATTCTGGCCGGCCGACAAGTGGGTTGAGGGCCAGGTGACGCCGAGCTTCGACAAGCAGTACGTGCGCGACTGGCTCACCTCGGACGAATCCGGGTGGGACCGCACCTCGGGTGAGAACCCGCCCGCTCTGCCCGACTCCGTGGCCGCCGCGACCGCCGCGCGCTACGTCGAGGCCTACCGCCGACTCACCGGGTCGGACCCCATCCTGTAAACAGACTTGCCCGCCGGGCAAGATGCGCGGCGGGATCCTCACCAACAACACAAGGAGGAACGCCGTGGGGCGAATCATCGTGGAAGTGATGCCGAAGCCTGAGATCCTGGATCCGCAGGGTAAGGCTGTCGGCTCGGCGCTGCCCAGGCTCGGAATCACGAGCTTTGAGGCCGTGCGTCAGGGGAAGTGCTTCCACCTGACCGTGGACGGTCCCGTCACCGACGAGCTCCTGGACCAGGCCCGCAAGGCCGCCGAAGAGGTCCTGTCCAACCCGATCATCGAGGACGTCGTGCGCGTCGAGGCCATCGACGAGGCCGACGCCCGTTACGCGGGAGGCGTGCAGTGACCCGCGTCGGAGTCGTCACCTTCCCCGGTACCCTCGACGACCGCGACGCCGCCCGCGCGGTTGAGATCGCCGGAGCCGAGGCCGTGTCCCTGTGGCACAAGGACGCCGACCTGCACGGCGTCGACGCGGTCGTCATCCCCGGCGGCTTCTCCTACGGCGACTACCTGCGCTGCGGCGCGATCGCCGCGACCGCCCCCGTCATGGGCGAGATCGTGCGCGAGGCCGGACGAGGCCTGCCCGTCCTGGGCATCTGCAACGGCTTCCAGGTCCTGTGCGAGTCACACCTGCTGCCCGGCGCGCTCATCCGCAACGACCACCAGAAGTTCCTGTGCCGCGACCAGGTGCTGCGCATCGAGAACGCGGACACCGCGTGGACGCGCGCCTACAGCACCGGCGACACCATCACGGTTCCCCTCAAGAATGGCGAAGGCAACTTCCAGGCGTCCCCCGCCGAGCTCGAACGGCTCGAGGGTGAAGGCCGCGTCGTGTTCCGCTACGTCGACTTCAACCCCAACGGAAGCGCCAACGACATCGCGGGCGTCACCAACGCCGCGGGCAACGTCGTCGGCCTCATGCCCCACCCCGAGCACGCGACCGAGGCCGGCTTCGGCCCGCTCTCCCTCGGCCCCGACGGCGCCAGCCACCACGGCGGCACCGACGGCCTGGGCATCTTCCGTTCCGTCCTCGCATCCCTCGTCGGCTGACGACGCCACCGCGCCCTCACCCGTGAGGGAGCCCCGGCCTCGTCCATGATCTTTCGAATGGAAACACGAATGACCTCCGAAAATACCCGCGAGCTGCCCGACACCGTCGAGAACGCCGCCGCGACCCCCGGCCAGGACATGCCCTGGAAGGAACTCGGCCTCAAAGAGGACGAATACCAGCGCATCTGTGACATCCTCGGGCGCCGACCCACGAACGCCGAGCTCGCCATGTACTCCGTCATGTGGTCCGAGCACTGCTCCTACAAGTCCTCCAAGAAGCACCTTGCCGAGCAGTTCGGCGCGCGCACGACCGACGCCATGAGGAAGAACCTCCTCGTCGGCATGGGCCAGAACGCCGGAGTCGTCGACATCGGCGGCGGCTGGGCCGTCACCTTCAAGGTGGAGTCTCACAACCACCCGTCCTTCGTCGAGCCCTACCAGGGCGCGGCCACCGGCGTGGGCGGCATCGTCCGCGACATCATCTCGATGGGCGCGCGCCCGATCGCCGTCATGGACCAGCTGCGCTTCGGCGCCGTCGACCACCCCGACACGGCGCGCGTCGTCCACGGCGTCGTCTCCGGCGTCGGCGGCTACGGCAACTGCCTGGGCCTGCCCAACATCGGCGGCGAAACCGAGTTCGACCCGTCCTACCAGGGCAACCCCCTCGTCAACGCGCTGTGCATCGGCAAGCTGCGCCACGACGACATCCACCTGGCCAACGCGACCGGCGAAGGCAACCTCGTCGTCCTCTTCGGCGCGCGCACCGGCGGCGACGGCATCGGCGGCGCTTCCATCCTCGCCTCCGAGACCTTCGAAGACGGCATGCCCGCCAAGCGCCCCTCCGTCCAGGTGGGCGACCCCTTCATGGAGAAGGTCCTCATCGAGTGCTGCCTCGACCTGTTCGAGGCCGACGTCGTCCAGGGCATCCAGGACCTCGGCGCCGCGGGCATCTCGTGCGCGACCTCGGAGCTGGCCTCCAACGGCGACTCCGGCATGCACGTGGACCTTGAGAACGTGCTCCTGCGCGACCCCACGCTCACCGCGGGCGAGATCCTCATGAGCGAGTCCCAGGAACGCATGATGGCGATCGTGACCCCGCAGGATCGCGAACGCTTCTTCGAGATCATCGACAAGTGGGACGTCGAGGCCGCTGTCATCGGTCACCTGACCGGCGACGGGCGCCTCACGATCGACCACCATGGCCACCGCATCGTCGACGTCGACCCGAAGACCGTCGCCCACGAGGGCCCCGTCTACGACCGCCCCTACGCGCGCCCCGCGTGGCAGGACGAACTGCAGGCCGCCACCTCCGAGTCGCTTGCCCGTCCCGCAACGCGCGAGGAACTCATCGCCGACGTGCGCGCCGTGCTCTCCGACGTCAACCAGGCCTCCAAGGCGTGGGTCACCGACCAGTACGACCGCTACGTGCAGGGCAACACCGCCCTCGCCCAGCCCGACGACGCGGGTGTCATTCGCATCGACGAGGCCACCGGCCTGGGTGTCGCGCTCTCCACGGACGCGAACGGCTGGTACACCAAGCTCGACCCGGCAGCGGGAGCCCGCCAGGCCCTCGCCGAGTCCTACCGTAACGTCGCCGTCGTCGGCGCCGAACCCGTCGCCATCACGGACTGCCTGAACTTCGGCAACCCCGAAGACACGGATGCCATGTGGCAGCTGGTGACCGCCATGACCGCGCTCGCGGACGGTTGCATCGAGCTCGAGATCCCCGTGACCGGCGGCAACGTGTCGCTGTACAACTCGTCCGGCACCGAGAAGGGCCTGCCGAACTCGTCGATCAACCCGACGCCCGTCATCGGCATGCTCGGCATCCTCCCCGACGTCACGCGCGCCAACCCCTCCGGCTTCACCGAAGAGGGCCTCGCCGTCATCCTCCTGGGCACCACCCGCGAGGAGTTCGACGGGTCCGCGTGGGCGCGCATCGCCCGCTCGCACCTCGGTGGACTGCCGCCCGAGGTCGACCTGAAGGCTGAGGTCGCCCTCGGTAACGTCGTGCGTGCGCTGAGCGCCGCCGACGGCCCCGACGGCCGACCCCTCGTGCGCGCCGCCCACGACCTGTCGAACGGCGGCCTCGTGCAGTCCCTCGTGGACTCCGCGCTGCGCTTCGGCATCGGCGGCGTCTTCGACGTGGCCGGGGCTGCCCGCCGCGACTGCGTCGGCGACCATGAGATGCTCCTGTCCGAGTCCCAGGCCCGCGCCTTCGTCGCGGTTCCCGAGGCGGCCGTCAAGGCCGTGTTCGCGGCCGCCGAGGCCGAGGGCGTGGATGCCGTGCGTATCGGCACCACGGGCGGCGACATGCTCGCGATCAGCGGCGTGGACCTGCTCGCCGCCGAAGGCGAGGGCTG
>CABKMZ010000060.1 GCA_902373545.1 uncultured Actinomyces sp.
GAACCGACACGAAACACCAAGAATATGCAGTAAGCACCACGGCACGTTCTCCCACCCAACCCGCACAAACGTGCACCAGGTGACCCAACCCCGCCCCGACCTCGTCAAACAACAAACACAGACGCACTGGCAACCAACGGACCCACTGTCAAGGCCGACCACCAAACGGACACGACGCCGACGGTAGGCGGGGGCGCGGAGAACTCGCGCTGAGAGGCAAGAGCCGTCGAAGACGCCGCGAGAGGCATGGCACGGGGGTCGCGCACTGATGATGTGCGCGGCCCCCGCCGGCAAGAAGCTCCCCACAGAGGGGCTCATCCGTCAAGGACACCTATCGTTGATCCGCAGCCACGAACCCCGCTTCCTCGGGCGTCGTGCCCAGGCGCGCGGCGATGAGCTCCTTGTCCTCGTCGGACGCGAGGTCACGCACCCACGAGGCGTAGGTGGCCTCGTCGGCGTGGACCTCCTGCGTGAGCGGGTTGCGCCGCTTGGACACGATCGTGCGCACGTGCGCGGCGAACACCCACACGTTTGCGATCAGCGCCGCCGCCGAGAGGATGAGCATCGCCCAGGGGTTGTGGGCGCTGCGGTGGGCGAACATTGAATCGTGCATGAAGTGCGGGAACGTGAGCACGACTCCCGACCACAGCGTGAGCGTGTACGCCCGGTATTGGATCCACGCGCCTCGCCCGAACTTCATGAGCGCGGGGATCGTGCACGCGGCCAGCAGCGCCACGCCCGAGTACCACGCCCGGTCCGCCAGGCAGTTGTACACGTAGGCGAGGTTCCACAGGTCGTAGGCGATGATCCACCCGATCGTCAGGTCGCCCCAGATGAGGGCGCGCTCCTTGCCCTTGGACACGAAGATCCCGACCCACCCGGAGATCGCGAGCAGGTTCAAGATGCCCGCAATGCCGTTCATGATGTTCCACGGCCCGCCCCACGTGACCATCCCCTGCGAGGGATCCACCCCGTGGATCCCGTAGCACTGGAAGTCGCGCACCACGGCCTCGGCGATGTTGATCGCGAGGATCGCGGGCGGGATGATCAGGTACCAGCGGTTGTAGCGCAGCTTGGGGAAGACCTGGAGGGCGACGAGGCACAGGGACCCCGCCAGCGCCGAGTACTGTTTCACGATCGGGAACCAGCCCGCCGAGGCCGTCCCCGCCGTCGAGTGTGGCCACCAGAACACGGTCAGGGCGATGGGGATGACCACGAAGAGCGCGAGGACCACCCACATGTTGCGCTGTGCCAGCCACGCCGCGCCCGCGAGGAGGGCGACGACGAGGAGGAGCATCGCGTAGTCCCACCACTGGCCGACCTCGAAGAAGAAGAGCGTCGGGTAGTCCGGGGGAGTGACGGCGCCCATCAGCGCTGCTCCTTCCCCCAATTAGGCAGGTAGGTGCGCTCCATCTTCTGGCGGATCTGCTCCTCCCAGGAGAAGGCGGGCTCCCTCCAGCCCTCGAAGTAGGAGGCGTCGACCTCGCCCGCCCACGGGCTGTCCGCGCCCGTCGGCGGCCACGACGGGTCGTCGGTGACGGGCGGGCGGATCTCGGCGACGGCCGGAGCGGACCGGCCGTAGCGGAACCACTGGGTGAAGGTCTCCTCGAACAGGGGAGTGCCGTCGTAGCGCCCGGCGGGCGTGCCCGAGTTGAAGAAGCGCCCGCCCAGCATGCCGCGCATGAATCGGCCCGTCAGGTGCTGCTTCTTCTTGAACTCGAGGACGCGCTTGACGTAGAGGTTTTGTAGGTGGGTCATGCACCCGCCGATGAACTCGATGTTGATCCAGTTCAGGGCCTTCATGGCGGGGGAGGCGGGCTCGTAGCCGATGCGCCAGTGGTTGATCAGGCGCGTGCGCCCGCCCGACAGGGCACCATGTAGAAGCACCAGGCGGCCGCGAAGTTCGTCATCCCGGGGAAGCGGAACGCGTAGGAGCCGGGCGCCTTGGGCGGGTTCTTCGTGTCGACCCACTGGACCATGTACTTGCCGGGCACGACGTCCGCCCACTCCATCGACATGCCGTGGAAGTCGAAGGCCGCGATGTCGCCGGGCATCATCGAGTCGGGCTGCTGGAACTCCTCCTGGATCTCGTAGGAGTTGAAGAACGGTAGGCGCGCGAAGACGCGCTCGAGGAACTCCGAGGAGAAGGACCCGGACTTTTCCGCGCCGATCTGCTTGAAGAGCCGCCACACCGCGTAGGCGGGCGCGTCGATCGTGATCGCGTAGGTCGAGGAGTAGCCGTTGTCGTAGTTGGCGTCGATGAGGTCGTCGCCCGGGTAGTGCCAGGCCTGCTCCTCGGGTGTGGCCTTGCCGCTGAGCTGGCTGAAGGCGTACATGCCGCCCAGGAGCGCGGCGGTTCCGGCAAGGCCGGCGGCGCAGAGGGTACGACGGGATTGGGGGGTGTGTGTCATGAGTCCTCCTCCTTGAGGAAATTGACGAGGGGTGCTCCCGCTGGTTGGGACCTTGGGGGAGCCCCTGCGCGTTATGGGATTCCACGGTGAACCCCGCACACTAGGTTAGTGTTTGGGACTATGATAGCCGACAACTATTAGCCTGGTTGCACATTCAAAGGAGAATGCTGTGGACTCGCTCTTCCTGTGGGAGATGGGAACTCCCAAGGTGTACCTCATCTGGCTGCTGGTGCTCGCCGCCCAGATCGCCGTCGCGGAGATTAACCGCCGGTGGAACTGGACCATCTTCGCCGTGTGGACCGTCGGCGGCATCGCCCTCATGCCCTACGCGTGGATCCACGGGACGCCCATGGTGGGGTGGTTCCCCTTCGGCAAGTACGCGATCATGATCCTCACCGCCACCATGACGGGCACGGTGCTGGTCTACGCGAAACGCAACCCCGTCAAAGCGCACAAGTACGCGATCTGGCTGGGCGTGGCACTGTGGATCGGCCTGGCCGTCAACATCATGGAGGCCAACATCCGCGACCTGACGATCTACTTCAACGCGGATGCGTACTACACGTGCGGCGCCGACTGGCAGTGCCTGAAGGGTGTCAACGACGCGCACACCATCGACATGATCGCTGGCCTGCCCGAGGCCAGGGGAGTGAGCGCCGAGCTGCACTCCGCCCAGTGGTACCAGGAGGTCGCTGCCAATCTGGCCGAGCGCCACGTGGGCATCGACCCGGAGACGGGCTTCCGCACGATCGGCGGCTACTGGAACCTCCTGTCCGCCGCCGCCGGCCTGCTCAACATCATCACGATCACGGGCCTGGGCAAGATCATCGTGACCTCGCCCGGCAAGCGCTCCGTGCGAGGCCTCATCTGGGTGGACATGGTGTGGCCGTGGGTGATCGCCTACGACCTGTGGAACCACGCCTTCCTGTATAACTCCCTGGCCGACTACACCTGGTACTGCACGCTCGCCCTGCTGCTCGCCTGCACGATCCCCGCGTTCACGTGGGCGAAGGGCCAGTGGATCTGGTTCCGCTGCTTCACGCTGGTCTTCTGGATCTCCATGAACACCCTCCTGCCCGAGGTCTTGGTCCCTCCCTCGGACATCTTCAACTTCGCGACCATGGACCCGCGCGCGAACATCGCGTGCGCGGTGGCTGCGCTCGCGGCCAACGTCGCGCTGTTCGCCTACTGGCTGTACAAGATCGTGGTGTACAAGCGGAATCCGATCACGGGTGTCCTGTACTGCGAGCTGGCCGAGTTCCGCACCATCGTGCGCGAGCACTGCGACGACAAGGACAAGTACTTCCTCGTCGATCGCATCCCCGAGATGCCCGCGGAGCTCGGCTTCGAGCCCGACTCGCCCACCCCGCCGGCCGACGGCTACCGCGCCTGGATGCCCTGGTGGAAGGGTGAGGACCGCCGTCACCCCTCCAAGCGGACGGCGCGTTTGCGGGAGTAGCCCTCCTTGCGCGGTCATCATCGACGAGGCCTCCCCGGGCGTTTTCGGGGAGGCCTCGTTCGCGCGTGCCCGCGGGCTCGCTGCTGAGTAGATGCGGAGCCTCTCTGTCGCCACAGCTGTGAGAAGCCGGGCAGCTACTGTTTCAGTGACTCGTCGACAACGTGCTCGAATAGCCGTACGGTCTCTCGCAACGGCGGATAAATCGTATCGGTATGCACGCCTTCCTGACGAAGGATATCCCTCAGCGTGCGTTTAAACCGTTTTGGAACCCTGATGGAATAACCGACAGCAGACCAACTGTTGCGCTTTGCTTTGGCAATTTGTTCGAGGAACTTTAAATCTGCTCCAAATCGAATCGGCAGCGAAGTGATATCACGTAGCTCGGCAGCAGATAGTGGTGACGTTGTCTGTGTTGGTTGTTTGTCGTAAATTGTTTGGGCGCGGGGCTGCACTTCGAAATCTGAGCACTCGCACACTCTCTTATGACAGTGCCGACACTCGGTTGTCTTCAGCATGTTCGATCCCTGAAGTGACGGAACTCCTCCGACGAGAAAAAAGCCTCGTTGGGAGATCATGCGGGGGTCAGAGAATGGAAGTAATATCGGCCAGCTGCCTCTGAGCCATAGGTTCGACCATTTTTGGTGATCGCTTTCATTAAAATGCTTGAGATAGTCATGCCATACCGGACGCTCCTCTTGCTTGCGTGTGTCCTTTTCCTTTGGAAAACCTCGCCACCTGCCTGGGGCTGTTTTGATGAGGAATATTCGTCCATCCCTGTCGGTGTCGCTCTCGCAGGCGAAATAGAGAGCGACTTTCCAGTCTGAGGTGACGTCAATGAGGCGTGTTGGGGAGCCGTGATGCTGAAGTAAGGTAAGTGTTTCGAGTGCAGTCAGTCCGCGTCCAATTCCCATCTTTCTTGCTTTTTTGAGCAAGCAGAGCTCAGCATTGAGCATTGCGTCCTCGTAGTCGCCTGGTGTTGTTGCGTCAAGCAGTCGTCGATAGAGTGTTGAGGTGAAGGCGAAGGTGGAGTCCTTCTGTCCGCGAAAAAACCAAACGTCAGATTTGGAGTCCCCAAGTGGTTGTCCCACGTTGTCGTGCCGGTATATAGGGAGTTCGGCAATGATCTCTTGTACTTGCTCAAACCAAGCACGTGCCTCTTTCGCGGCTGAGTCATCCGGCTCGTCATATAGGACGACGAGTTCGCGCTCGCTGAAAAACTTGTCTATGAATCTTCTTTTGATGTCTGGAGCTTTCATAGTTGCCTCCCAGTGATCTTGTGTGAAGGGTGTGATGTGCCAATTACTTTGGGGTGTGTCGGTGCTCGTGTGTCGTTCGCGCCGGGCCTGTCAACAGGTGTTTGCTCTGACGTTCTCCGCTGTTGTCGGCCCGGTTCCCTCCGGCACTCCAATGTGACTGTCGTCTCCGACTGTAACACAGCTGTTTGGATGGGTCATGTGAAACTGTCAAGTTGTCTGGCAAATCAAAGAATACAAGATGAATAGCGGCGACACCTTGTTCTGACAATCAAATCAATCGCTTGGCATTTTTCAACTCTTCAAACTGTCTAATTGATTGACGGGTCGATTCTGGTCGGTCAATGGAGGTTGTGTGGAGAATGGGTGAGGGGTGAGCGTCGCCCATGCGTCAACCTCTATATTTCTTCACCAAAAGGTCAAGAATTCTTAAATTGTGAAACGCGCTATGAGGTTAGTGACAAACCTTGAGACGATGGAGCAACGGCGTGCCGTCCGGAAAGCCCCGGAGACGCGTCCCCATCCGTACAGAAATGAGGAACTCTGATGCATCAACGCTCATGGAAGACCCTCATCGCGGGAGGCTTAGGGGCTTCCACCCACACCCAACTATGAAGAGCCGGATATGGGAGAGCAGTAGGCGGTGTCAAGCAGGTGCAGATGCCTATATGGCATATGGTCACGGTTTGGGTGTTTATGTTTTGGCATGTGGTGATTGTGTGAGAATTATTTAAGTAATTATTCGGCTTGTATTTCGGCGTAAACACTTGTATGTGGGTGACTTGCCTCTGCGATTTGTGTGTATTGACAAACCTGTGGATCATGGTTACTGCGTGGACGAAGTTGTCCGCGCGCAGTGACAATTGAAAGTCGAGGAACTATGCGCCGCACTATTGCACGCATTGGCCTCGCCGCGGCCCTCGCTCTATCGATGAGCGTGGCCACGGCGACCGCCCCGCCCACCAGCGCCGACGACAACGTCGGCTTGGTCGCGCCCGCCAGATCCAGCGCGGGCCTCATGAACTACGCCATCAACCTCGATCCCAACGCCGGAGAGAGCGAGATGGCCACTGCTATCGACCTGATTCCCACCGTCGGTGGGATTCTCATGACGGACTACCCACAGTTGGGCACCCTTTTTGCCCAAAGTGAGTCGGCCTCGTTCGCGCCCGACCTGGCTGCCGCCCTGGCGAAGGCCGGGGTGAGCGTCCATTCGATTGGTCCGACCCGCGTCGCCGTGGTGCCTGACATCGAGCGGTTCACGAACCCGCTTCCGCCCCCGGCTGCTGCCGCCGCGCCTGACGCCGCCGCGGCCGCGGACGCCCCTGACGCGGATGCCGCCCCGACGATCCCCGGCCCGAACAGTCCCGTTGCCTCGTCCGGCACGAACTGGGGTGCCGAGGCCATGGGCGCCAAGGAAGCTGCCGCCGTCTCCGTGACGCGCGCCCCGGTGACCGTGGGTGTCATCGACACCCGCATTGACGGCGCTCAGCCCGACCTGGAGGGGCGGGTGGATACCGAGCGATCCGTCTCCTGCGCCGTCAACGGCGTCGCGAGCCCGGTTGAGGGTCCGATGGAGGGCGGACCTGCCCACGGCACGCACACCGCCGGCATCATCGCGGCCAACCACAACGACATCGGCATGGACGGTATCGCGCCGGAGGCGACCCTCGTGTCGATCAAGGCCGTCAACGATAGGGACAAGCTGTACCCCGAGGCCCTCGTGTGCGCCTACGAGTGGGCCACCAGCCACGGGGTGGACATTATCCACAACTCCTTCCAGATGGACCCGTGGGTCTACTGGAGCCCGACCGATCCCGAGCAGGCCGCTGGCCTGGAGGCCGCTGAGCGCGCCATTCACCGCGCCCAGTCGCGCGGGCTCGCGGTGATCGCCGGCGCCGGTGACCGAGGCGTTGACCTCGACCATCCGACGACGGACAGTGACTCGCCCACCGACGCGACTCCCATTCCGAATCGCTCCGTCGAAGGGGCCCGGATGGTGCCCGCCATGGTCAGCGGCGTCGCCACCGTCGCCTCGGTCGGCAAGGCGGACTGGGACGACCACTCGCTGCGCGCGACGCTGACGCGCTCGGAGACGTCGAACTACGGCGCATCCATCGACTTTGCGGCGCCGGGTGAGTCGATCTACTCGACCTACCCGAGTGGGCGCGTCCCCCAGATCTACGGATCCGCGTCGGGCACGGCCAAGGCCGCCGCACACGTTACGGGCGTCGCGGCGCTCGTGAAGTCGACGCACCCCATGCTGCCCGGCGAGCAGATCATCGACATCATGCGCAAGCAGGCGGCCAGGGACTACGGGCGGCTGCGAGTCCCGGCTGACGGCAAGGAATACCGTGGGTACGGCTTCCCGGATGCTCTGGGCGCCGTGCTGCGCGACCAGGCCCAACCGCTGATTCGTGGCGTCCAATACCGCGTCGGCGACGGCGAATGGACGGACCTTCCGCGCGCGGTCCTGCCCACCGAGGTCGTGCAGATGCGCGTGACAGCGCACGCGCCGGTGTCCTACATGAACCTCGATATTGCGGGCGTGACCTCCGTGTCAACCGACTCGGAAGCGGGATACATTGCTGAGCCCCTGGTCCTGGACGCGGACGAGGTCGACCTGCGTCAGGTGATACCCGACGGCCAGGAGTACGCGACCCTGCGGGCCGTCGTGTACGCCGAAGGCCTGAACTACGACAAGAACGCCGACGACGACGTCAGCGGCGAGATCGCCTTCACGGTCGCGCGCGACCCGAACGCCGTGCCCGACCCGGACCCGGCTCCCGGCCCCGGGGACGACCCCGCGCCCGGCGAGCCCGTCGCCCCCGGCATCATCTCGCCGGACCTGCCGATGCATCAGCTGCCCGCCAACTACGCCGTGAACCTCGCCGCGGGAACGGATGAGGCCACCTTCGAGCGCGCGGTCGCCAAGGCCTCGTCCATGGGTGCGCTCGTGCTCGCGCAGTACCCGGCCTTCGGCACGTTCTTCGTCCAGTCGGGCTCGCCCACTTTCGCGGGCGACCTGGGTGGGCAGCTGTCCGACGCTGGCATTTCGTTCCACTCAGTGGGTCCCACCCGCCAGGCGCCGGTGCTCGGTAACGAGGCTGTGCTCCCCGTTGAGACCGCCGGAGGACCCGCGGTCGCGCGCGGGGATGCCCCTGCCCCGGCCGGGCAGTCGCCGGTGATCGTCGGCGGCGTCTTCCCCGATCCTCCCAGCGACAACCAATGGCACCTGAAGGCCGTCGGCGCGCTGGACGCGCAGGGCGTGGACGTCATGCGCGCGCCCGTCACCGTCGGCGTCATGGCGGACGGCTTAGAGCACACGATTGTGGACATGTACGATCGCGTCGACTTCGCCAAGTCCGTGTCCTGCAACGTCAACGGCATCCCGCTGCGCGCACCCCAGGTGTGGGGCAAGGCGGGCGCGACGCTCGGCACCCAGATGGCCTCCGCGATCGCCGGACGCGGCGTCTCCAGCGGCGTACCCGGCGTGAACCCGACGCTGAGCGTCGCCGCCATCGACGTGGAGTCGCCCATCAACGGGCAGCATTACCCCGAGTACCTCGTGTGCGGCTACGTGTGGGCCGCCGATCACGGCATTTCGGTGACGACCACCTCCTACGCGGCGGACCCGTGGAAGTACTGGATGCCTCACGAACCCAACCAGGCCGCGGGGCGCGAGGCGATGCGGCGCGCCATCGACTACGCGGCGTCCAAGGACGTCATCAACGTGGTGGACGCGGGAAGCGGAGGCATTGACCTGGATAATCCGCCGATCAAGGACTCCTCGTCGCCCACCGATGCGTGGGCGCCCTACGAGCGTGACTCGTGGAGCGGCCTGACCATCCCGAGCATGATGGACAACGTCGTACCCGTGTCCAGCCTGCGCCTGGTGGACGGGCAGGACCCGGCGACGGGCATGCTCGAGCCCTCATTCACCACGAACTGGGGCAAGCAGACGGTCGCGTTCGCATCCCCCGGCGAGAACGTGTACACGTCGCAGACCTGGGACTTTGCGTCGCGGGGCGGTGTTGTGAAGAATTCGTCGATGGCCGCTCCCGTGGCCGCCGGCGTGATCGCGACAATGCGCCAGGTGCACCCCGAGATGGATTCTTCTCAGATTCTCGAGCTGGCGCGCAAGCAGGCTGGCGCTCCCGCGAATTGGGATCGCCTGTCCGCTCCCGAGGGCGAGCGCGAGTACCGGGGAGCGGGCCTACTCAGCGCCTCGGACGCGGTGCTCAAGGACCAGGCTCGGCCCGTCGTCGAGGACGTCGAGTTCTCAGCCGACGGTTCGACGTGGGCGCCTCTGGCCGGGCAGAGCCTGTCCGGGCGCGTGTCCCTGCGCGTGACCGTAACCGGGCCCGTCACGTCTGCTCGCCTGCTCGTGGGCGGCAAGGAGGTCGCGACCGGACAGGGGAGCGGGGAGTTCTCCGGTCCCGGCGTGACGTTGCGGGCCGACGGCGTGGACCTGTCGCAGGCCGTTGCCGGTGGTTCCGGTGTTGGTGCCGCGTCCGTGAGCGTCGAGGCGTTCGGGCGTAACTCCGATTCTCGCGCCGACGACGACGTCACCGTGTCCACCGCGTTCACGGTTGTGTCGGGTTCCGGTTCAGGTTCCGGTTCTGACGCCTCTGACGTGGCCGAGGCCGGGGCCGGGCGCTGGATCACCAGTTCCCGGGGCACGTGGTGGCGTTACGACGACGGGACCTACCCGCGGAACGTGCGCCTGCGCATCGATGGGAAGGTGTATCGCTTCGATGCGCGCGGCTACGTGGTGACCGGCTGGTCCCGGGTGGACGGCAAGTGGTCCTACTACGGCGCCGACGGAGCGCAAGCCTTTGGCTGGACGAAGATCCGCGGCACCTGGTACTACCTGGATCCTTCCACGGGGTAGGTACACACCGGCTGGCTCAAGGACGGTGACCATTGGTACTACCTGACGCGCTCGGGGGCCATGGTGACGGGCGTGCGCTGGATTGACGGCACGCGCTACGTGTTCGATGCCGCGGGCCGGCTGCTGACGTAGGTGTCGGTAGCCTGACGGATTCCGGGCGACCGATGCTGGGTGACGGATTCCGGCTGAGACAAAACGGGGCCGCGCACGAAAACTCGTGCGCGGCCCCGTTGCTATGTGTCCTGTGACGCTCGGTGCTTTCTGGCACCTGACGAAGGTTCATGCTGAGTTCAAGGGCTCTTCAGAGTTGAGTGTGGGTGGAGGCATCTAGGCCTCCTGCGATGAGGAGCATTCGGAGTCTGTAGTTGGTGGGGTTGCGGTAGCCTCTGGCGGTGCGTCTGCCCAGCTCGATGATTCCGTTGATGGCTTCTGTTGGCCCGTTGCTGGCTCCGCCGGTATCGAAGTAGGCCAAGAATGCGTCCTTCCACTTGCGTAGGGTCCGGCCCAGGCGAGCGATTTCGGGGATGGGACAGGCTGGTAGGCTCTCGATGAGATGGGCGGCCAGGCGTTGGCCGTGGGCGGGTGTGTCTTGATGGAAGACCTCACGCACTTGCTGGGCGCAGCGGTAGGCAACTTCAACACTGATATGCGCCTCATCTGCCACGAAGGCCTCACGGAGGCGTTCCTTTTGACGCTTCGTGAGCCAATCACGCGAGGCGCGCAAAAGAAGCCGGATTTGATAGAGGGGATCACCCTTGCGCCCGCGGTGACCGGTCGTGTCTTGCTGGACGCGGCGACGCACCTCATCGAGAGCATCGCCAGCGAGCTTGACGATGTGAAAGGCATCCAGGACGCTGGTGGCGTCTTGGAGCTGGTCGTCGATGGCGTTCTTGTATCCCTGGAAGGGGTCCAGCGTCGCGATTCGCACCCCCGCACGGAAGTCTTCTCCGCGCTCTTCTAGCCAGTTCTCATGCGCGGTGCCAGACCTGCCTGGGACCAGGTCCAACAACCTTGCCGTGGGGTGATCCTCCCCGCGTGTCAGGTCCACGATGCCGGTGAGCTCACGGGGGCCCCGGCGGCGTCGGTCCTGGTGATGCCACACATGCTCATCAACCCCCAATACCTGCACGCCTGCGAAACGGGCGGGGTCATCAGATGCGGCTTGCAGGCACGGCTTGATATGGGACCACACGGTATTCCACGTGGTTGCCAGTTGTCGAGCCAATCCTGCAATGGTGGCTCCCTCGAAGCGCAACTGTCGGATCGCCCAGCGGATCGCCCGGGCGCCCAGACGCGCCCTGGGTGCGCACACCCGCTCGTCATGTTCCAGGAACGTCACCGTCTCGCAGGTGTGTTCGCGGCATATCCATCGGCGTTTGTGCCATCGGATCCGCGCCGGGACCCCGGCCCAGGGCGCGTCGATGACCTCCACGACCATGCGCCCGTGGCCTTGTGCGATCACCCCGCATCCAGGGCAGCCAGCACAGCGATCACAGGACTCTATGTCGAGTACCAGAGCATCTGAGGTGCGAGCCACGCTCATCAGATGGAAGCCCTCCAAACCGACAAGCAGATCACACCGATCACAACGATCAAGCGACACGGAGCAGCAGCAGGTAGGGTGAGACACCGCCCGAGGTCCTTTGAAGATCGCGGAGGTAGAAGTCCGCTCATCATCAAGGACCTCGACCTCTACCCGCAACCCCCGACCAACACCCGGTCACCCA
>CABKMZ010000061.1 GCA_902373545.1 uncultured Actinomyces sp.
CGTGGGGTCTTTGTGGCGCCTCATGTTGTGGTTCCTCAGAAATGTCGCACGTAATTCCCCGACATGTATTTCAAACGTTGAAATCACACCGTTGGAATTCTGCGGTTTTCTCGATACCTATGAAAAGTTAGGGTACCCAAATTACGTGCGAGTTTTGGTTGATGAGGCGCCCAAGGCGAACTCCTGTGTTCGATCGTCGTCCCACGACACTGCCCACGATCCCCGGGACGCTTCGAACACCACCCCCACACCCCACAATGCGAAGAGCCGGTTTGCCGGCGAGGAAACTACGAGCGGGAGCCTTTCGGTGTGCCGGGAGGATCCCCGGCCTCGGACATGAACGGGGGTGGGAACCCTCTCGGATTCCCACCCCCGGTGCGCAGGCGTGCGCGGCGCGTCAGTTGGAGCTCTTCATGAAGTTCCACGCGATGACCAGCATGGCGCCGACCGGCTTGTTGGTCGTGGCCATGTCGCGCAGCTCGTTGGCCGAGACCTCGGTGCTGGAGCCCGCGAAGCCGCTCAAGCCGTTGACGGCGTCGTTGACCGCGGCGTCCGTGGCCTCGAGCAGGTTCAGGTTACCGACCGTGCCGATCAAAGACACGTGCCAGCCCTTGTCGCCCTTCACGGTAAAGATACCCAGGCGCTCGGGGTTGACCAGGCCCTCCGTGAAGCGGACGGTCTGGCTCTGGGTCTGGGGGGTCGTGTTGCGCGAGTTGTAGCCGTAGGCGGAGTACTCGGGGTAGGAGTAGGTCACCGTGTCGTTGTTGAACTCAACCTTGTAGCCGCCGTCCATCGTGATGGACGTCGTGCCGAAGTTGACGACAGATCCGCCGCTCACCTTCGTGGACTTCAGGCCCCAGTTCACCTGGATGCCTGCGCCGATGTTCGCGGACGACGTGGCGGAGTTGGAGGAACCGGCGGAACCGTACACCGCGGCGACACGGCGCTCGGGCAGGTCAAGGAAGCGGTAGAAGTCCTTGTCGCCGATACCGGCACCGTTACGCAGGGCATCGACCATGCCGGAGACGGCCTCTTCCGGCGACTTCGCGCCCTCAACGTTGGTGAAGTCAGCGCCGTAGTTCGGCGTGACCGAGCTGTCCGCTACCATCTGCTCCGCGATGGTCATGGTCGGCGAAATGTACCACTTGCCACCTTCCTTGACGGACACGAGCGTGAGCTTGTCCGTCTGGAAGAGGCGCTGCAGAATGTTGCCCGAGAAGGTGGATTCCTTCTCGATCTCCCGCTTGAAATCGTCGAACATCTTGGACTCGTCGGCCGTGAGCTTGTCGCCCTTGGCCTTCTCGTAGTTCTCGCGGAACTTGTCAGCCAGCTCGGGCTTGACCGTGACCTCGCCCTCCCACTTCGTGATTGTGATGAGGCTGAGATTGTCCGACTTCTCGTCGACGGTGTGCTCGATGGTGGACTTGCTGATGTCGATCTGGTCAACGTAGTCGGCCAGGGCCTCGGGGCTCATCAGCTTCGTCCAGTCGGCCTTGCCGTTCGCCTTGTAGTCCTTCTGCCAGAGCGTCGCTGCCTCGAGCTCAGAGGGAGCAAGAGCGGGAGCGAGGTTTGCCAGCTTGTTGGAGTCGAAGGCCGAGTTAATGGAGTTGGCCAGAGCGTCGGGGCTCGAGAAACCGCGCGCAGAGGCCGAGCGGGTGAGCGCGAAGGCGCCGCCGCCGATGACGACCAGGACAACGGCGACGATAGCTGCGATCAGCGCCGCGCCCTTGTTGCTCTTCTTGCGGGGTGCCTGGGGCATCTGACCCGGGAACGGACCGTTGGGTCGCACCGGCTGAGGCATCTGGCCCTGGTACTGACCGTTGAAACCTGCCTGCTGGGGGACCTGGCCCGGGAACTGGCCGTTGGGTCGAGCCGGCTGGGGGACCTGGCCCGGGAACTGGCCGTTGGGCTGCCCCGGGTGGGGAGCCTGGCCGCCGAAATTGGGGTTGGACACTGTGATACCTTTCAACCGATTGGAAGCTAACTTTGCATTCTGCCATGGTCGCATGGAGAAGGCAACCCCCTTGTGAGGCAGCCAATGTCGAGGCGGGGGCGGCGGCGTGCGTCTTTGTCACTTGCTCCTGGGCGCTGAGGAGGGGGCGAGAAAAGTAAAGAAAAAGCGCGACACCTCGGTGGTGCCACGCTGGTGGGGGAGGGGCGCGCGGAACTCACGCGCCCCGCAGTGTCTCAGGCGCGCGTACGGGCGATCGAGAGGATCGCGGGGGAGACGATCAGGGCGGTCAGGGCGATGACGACGGCCAGGACGGTCGAGGCGATCGAGCCGACCTGGAGGGCGGCGGTCATGCCGAGGCCGGCGAGGACAACGATCAGGGCGATGAGGACGGAGGCCGAGGTGGTGGCCTGGCTCATGGTGGGGGCGGTCTCAGCCTTGACGATGTTGTTCATGGGGTTCTCCTTATGAGTGTCTTCGCACGGATGCGCGAAGCGCGCCCCGCACGCCAGCGTGTTGTGTGGGCCGATTGGCCCGCGTCGCCCGGGAGGGCGACCGCATCAAAAAAGGGGGCCGACTTGTGGTCGCCCCCGTTGGTGCATCACCAATTCTACGCTCAAGTAACCGCGCGGTCTATACCGCACAAGTGCTTGTTAGGGACCGCACAGGATGAAGTCAATAGTAATTAAAGGAAGGTTCTTGAGGGGGACAATCAGGGGTGGGAACGAGTGAGAGCCTGCCGCTTCGTGTAAGTGTGCCCGAGTGGGCTATCCACTCGGGCACACGGTGTCAATTGGCTCGTGTCACGTTGAGAGCTTGGAGGCCCTTAGGCCCCTCGAAGACCTCATACTCGACCCTCTCGCCCTCTACTAGAGTGCGTCGCCCAGATTGGCCGATGATGTTGGAATAGTGCACGAAGACGTCGCTGGATTCGCCATCGGGAGTGATGAAGCCGAAGCCTTTGGCGTCATTGAACCACTTGATGGTCCCGGTAGCCATGGGCACTCCTTCGTGTTCGCCCCAACGCTGGGGCACCGGTCGGTCCCGCCTGCAGGGATCGACGCAATCCCGCTCGCGCGCCCGGCGTCTCTCACGTACCCGCGCGCAGCGTGTGGAATCACACTCTTAAGGTACCGCATATTGGTCCAAAATGTGTCTGACCTGCGAAAACGTGACGAAGTATCGTGTCTGTCGGCCCCTAGTTCTGAGGTGTGAGTCGCACCGGAACGATCGCCCGCACGTCCTGGCCCTCGAAGGCCACGCTGCCGATCGCCACGTCCACCCCGAAGACGCTCGCGAGGGTGTCCGCGTTCATGACGGAGGATGCCGGGCCGACCACGGCCTCGTGCGTGGAGGAGAAGAGCGCGACCTGGTCCGCGACGCGCAGGGCGTGCGCCGGGTAGTGCGTGTTCATGATGACCGCGAGGCCTCGGTCCTTCACGAGGCGCTCCAGCAGTCCCAGGACGATGAGCTGGTTGCGGAAGTCGAGGCCGGTTTCCGGCTCGTCGAGCACGAGGACGCGGGGGTCGGCGACGAGAGCGCGGGCGATGAGGATCATCTGGAACTGGCCGCCCGACATGGTCGCGCAGGGCATCTCGGCCAGGTGGGAGGCGCCCACCTCGTCGAGGACGTCGCGGGCCATGCGTTCCTCGCGCGCTCCGGGCTGTGCGAGGGTGCGCATGTGCGGGGCTCGCCCGACCATGACCATCTCGAGGCCGGTGAGCGCCACGTTGGATGCGTTGCGGGCCTGGGGAACGTAGGACAGGACGCGGCCCAGCGCGCGGGTTGACATCGACGAAATGGGGGTGCCGTCGATGAGGGTGCGCCCGCTGTCCCACTTCTGCAGGCCGATCATGGTGCGCAGCAGCGTCGTCTTGCCGGCGCCGTTGGGGCCCAGGATCGCCAGGAGGGAGCGCTCGGGCACCTCGAAGGACACGTCTCGCAGGATCGGGGAGAGTGCGCCCGGATAGGTGAAGGTCGCGTTTTCGACGCTGATCATCGCGCTCCCCCCGTCCGGCGCAGCAGCACGATAAAGAATGGGGCGCCGATGATGGCCGTCAGGATCGAAATGGGGATCTCCGAGGCCGACAGGGAGCGCGCGAGCGTATCGATGACGATCATGAGCGCCGACCCGAGCAGCAGCGACACGGGGATGACTGCGCGGTTGTTCTGCCCGCAGAGCATGCGCGCGCAGTGCGGCACAAGCAGTCCGATCCAGCCGACCTGGCCGCACATCGAAATGACCGAGGCCGTGATGACCGTCGAGGCGACGATGAGGACGGCGCGCATGAGGGAGACGTTGACGCCGGCTGAGCGGGCCTCGTCCTCGGAGAGGGAGAGGATGTTGAGCTGCCAGCGCAGCGCCACGATGACGACGACGCCCACGATGATGAAGGGGGCGCCCAGCGCGATCTGGTGGTAGGTCACCGCGGCGAGGGAGCCCATCAGCCAGTAGGTGATCTCCGGGAGCTGGCTCGTGGGGTCGGCCGTGAGCTTGAGGAGCGAGAGGACCGCGTTGGCCAGGGCGGAGACGATGACGCCTCCGAGCACGAGCGTGATGACGTTGAAAGCACCCGTTCGCGTACGCGAAATCGCCGTCGTGAAAGCCATCGTCGCCAGGCCCGCCGCGAGGGCCGCCGCCTGCACGCCGATCAGGTTCCAATCCAACAGCAGAGCGATGACCGCGCCGACGCACGTGCCCGCCGCGACGCCCAGGGTGTCCGGTGTGGCCAGGGGGTTGGAGAAGAGCGACTGAAACGAGGCGCCGGCAACCGACAGGCCCCCGCCGATCAGGATCGCCACGATGATGCGCGGCGCTCGCAGGTCAAACACGACCGAGTTGACGCGCGGGGGCACCGCCGGGCCTCCCCAGAACCGCGCGCGCAGTGCCGCGACCACGTCCTCCAGGGACACGGAAAAACGGCCGATCAGCATGGCCGCCGCCGCGCACACGACGATGAGGGCGATCAGCGTGGGGACCACCCACACGCGCAGTCGCCCGTTCCTGGTCAGCACAGATGTCATAGTGTCCTCCCCCGGGACCCGGGTGTTTCACGCAGAAGTGACCCCGGCCTCGTCGATAGGGAAGACGAGGCCGGGGCCAGGTATCAGGACGCGGCGTCCGGGTTGATGATGGTGCGGGCCTGCTCGTCCGTGAGCGTGAAGTTGTACATCTTCTGGTAGTAGTCCTTCGTCATGGCTACGAGGTCAACGTCGGAGAACTGCTCCGGGTACAGGGAAGCGCCGATCCAGTTCGCCACGATCGGGGAATCCGGGTTGGGGGTGAACCAGTTCCACATGCCCAGGCCGGTGGAGTAGACGCGGCCGGACTTCACGGAGCTGAGGGTGGACAGGTCCACGCCCTCGACCGAGTTCGTCAGGACGGTGTTCGCCGTCATGTTCGACATGCCCTTGCCGGTGACGAGGAGGACCTGGGGATCCCACGTGAGGACCTGCTCGAAGGTGACGGGCGTGTGCGAGGTGTCGGTGTCGCGCGTGACGTTCGTGTAGTTCAGCGAGTCGGCCCATTCGTTGGTGAACCAGCCGTCCTTGCCGCCCGCGACCGCGAGCTGGCCGTCGGCCGCGCCCATGAGGACCATCGTCGAGACCTTCTGGTCCTCGGGAACCTTCGCGGTGCGCGCACGGGCGTCGGCGACCAGGTCCTTGCCGAGCGCGATCTTGTCGGCCATGTGACCATCCTCGTTGAAGACGTCCTCGAGGAGCTCCATCCACTCCGCGTAGGTCTCCGAGGGGTTGCCCAGCGTCGTGAAGCCGACGGCCGGGATGCCGGCCTTGCGGAACATCTCGCCGTGTTCCTTGTTGAAGGCGTTGTAGAAGACGACGTCGACGTTCAGGTTCAGGAGGGCCTCGGCGTTGAGCTCGCCCTTGTCGTAGTAGCTGGTGTCCACCTGCATCATTTCGGGCGCCATCTCGGCGGCGATCGTTTGGCTCATGGCCTTGACGCGGGCGGCGCTCATGCCCACCAGGTAGGGGGCCTTGCCGTCGAAGTAGGCCAGGTAGGTGGATTCGATGGGGATCTGGTCGATGGCGACGCGGGTGATTGTGGAGGGCAGGACGACCTCGTTGCCCGCGTGGTCGGTGATCGTACGCGTCGACGAGGCCGAGGCCTCCTGGGTGGTCTGTTCCGACTGGCTGGTGGTGGAGCCGGAGCCGCCCGCACAGGCGGTGAGGGCTAGGGTGGCGGTGGCCAGGATCGCGGTCAGGGTGGCGAGGCGGGTTTTCATTGGGTCCTCTCGTGTGTTGTGGATTATGAGGGGAATACTACACAAAATTAGGTGTCCCTCACAAGGGTAAGCGTGGGGATATGACGCGGTGTTTTTTCCTTGGTTTCTCGCGGGTGCTGTCGGTGCGCGAGACGCGGCCACGGCCTCGTCGATCGTCTTGCGGGGAGAGGACGCAGATGTGCATGCCTCCTCGTAGCCTGACGGTGTCGGGCTAGGGGCCCGGCGCGAGTGGAAGGAGCGTGTCATGGGTGAGACTCTGGACTTGGAGCGTGCCCTCGTCGTCGGGGTGGCGTCCAGCGCCCTGTTTGACCTGGCGGAGTCGGACGCGGTGTTTCGCGAGAAGGGGGAGGAGGAGTATCGGGCCTACCAACGCGAACACCTGAACGACGTGCTCGCGCCCGGCGTTGCCTTCCCCTTTATACGGCGCCTCCTGGACCTCAACGCCCTGTCGGAGAACGAGCGCCTCGTCGAGGTCGTCATCCTCTCGCGCAACGACCCGGAGACTGGGATGCGCGTCATGCGGTCGGTCCGGAGCCACGGCCTGGACATCACGCGCGCGATCTTCATGCAGGGCCACGCGCCCTACCTCTATATGGGGCCGTTGAAGATGTCCCTGTTCCTCTCCGCGAACGAGGCCGACGTGCGCGAGGCGACCGAGCTGGGGTTTGCGGCCGGGCATGTCGTGGGGCGCGCCGTGCCGGACGACGGGGACGCCGACCTGCGCATCGCCTTCGACTTCGACGGCGTGCTGGCGGGCGACTCCTCCGAGCGCGTCTTCCAGGACCTGGGGCTGGAGGAGTATCAGGAAAGTGAGAGCGCCCTGGCCGAGGTGCCGCTCGAGCGCGGGCCGATGGCTGATTTCCTGGAGAAAATCAACCGGATCCAGGGGATCGAGGACGCTCGCAGCGTGAGTGATCCCCAGGGTTTTCAGCGCCGCGTGCGCGTCGCCGTCGTGACGGCGCGCAGCGCGCCCGCCCACGAGCGGGCGATCAACTCGATCCGGGGCTGGGGGCTGCGCGTCAACGACGCCTTCTTCCTGGGCGGACTCCCCAAGGGGCCCATCCTGGAGGTGTTGCAGCCCCACATTTTCTTCGACGACCAGCGCCGCCACGTCGACGGTGCCGCCCCCTCAACCCCGAGCGTCCACATCCCCTTCGGTGAGATCAACAGGGAGTAGGGGTGTCGGCGAACCTTCGGGTCGCCCGGCCCGGCGGTCGCAGATGTGGGCGGGGCCTGCGAGACTAGGCACATGAGCAACCACGCGCGCGACGCCCGCCGCCTCACCCCCGTCGAGGTGGCGACCGCCGGCGCGCTCTCGGGCCTGGCCGTGACCTTCGGCCTCATAGCCGCCGTTACGCCCGTGTTCCAGCTCTTCTTCCAGGTAGCCACGGCCGTCCCCCTCGCCATGGTCTCCCTCAAACTACGCCCCCGAGCCTCCGTTGCAGCCTTCGCCTCGACCGTCCTGCTGGCCATCGCCGTCGGCGGATTCGCCACCGCAGGGCGAGCCTTCCAGGCCGCCCTCATCGGCCTCATCATCGGCTTCCTCCACAAGAAACGCGCGTCCTGGCTCAGCGTCAGCACGGTTGCGGCCGGCCTCGGCCTCGTCTGGGGGGTGGGCACCGGCATCGCCTTCTGGATCCTCGTCGACCTGCGCAACCTCGGCCTCGAAAGCATCCAGAAGACCCTCAACGGCTTCCTCAAGCTCGTCGGACAGATCCCCGGATCCGGCTGGTTCGTCGACGTCGGGCACGCCTTCGGCCAATGGGTCGTCGACTACTGGTGGCTGTGGCTCCCCATCACACGCTTCATCGGCGTCGCCTTCCTGGTCCTCGCCGCGCGCTGGCTCCTCGGCGCAATCCTGCGCCGCATCACCCTCGACGCCGGATGGGACCCCCTCCTAGACGCGCCCACCCGCGCCGACGCCACCCCCGCGGAGAGGGGCGGGCCGGGGGAGGGGAGCGGCCCCGACGAGGCGGCCACGGCCTCGTCCCCCCTGCCCCTGACGCTCACCGACGCCGCCTTCACCTACCCGGGCGCCGACCACCCCGCGCTGAGCGGCGTCACCCTCAGCATCGAGCAGCCCGAATACGCGGTCGTCGTCGGGCACAACGGCTCCGGCAAATCCACCCTCGCGCTGCTCCTCGCTGGTGCCACCCCCGGCGAGGGCACCCGCTGCGGCGGAGGCATGCTCGGCGCGGTCGGCGGCACCGCCCTGGTCGGGCAGCGCTCCGAACTGCTGGTCCTGGGCCAAAACGTCGCCGAGGACATCACCTGGGGCATGAGCGCCGCCGACGCGCAGGCCCTCGACATGGACGCCCTCCTCGAGCGAGTCGGGCTGGCGGGCCTGGCCGACGCCGACCCGCGCTCCCTCTCCGGTGGGCAGCTCCAGCGCCTCGCCCTCGCGGGCGCCCTCGCGCGCTCCCCGCGCCTGCTCATCTCCGACGAATCCACCGCAATGATCGACCGGGCGGGCCGCGCCGCCATGCTTGAACTTCTCGCTGCCCTGCCCGCCTCGGGCATCGCCGTCATCCACATCACGCACGACCCCGCCGAAGCCGCGCGCGCCGACCGTGTCATCACCATCGACGGCGGGCGCATCGTCTCCGACGA
Organism: uncultured Actinomyces sp.; assembly: GCA_902373545.1. Lineage (GTDB taxonomy): Bacteria > Actinomycetota > Actinomycetes > Actinomycetales > Actinomycetaceae > Pauljensenia. The sequence continues at coordinate 8,806 of CABKMZ010000061.1, forward strand.
ACGCCCCGGGCAGCGCACCGCCCCCATCGACGAGGCCGAGGCCCCCTCCCCGGGTTCGCTCCCCCCACGGGGAGCACCCAGCGCGGCGAGGCCCGAGGATAGCGTGACCCGTGAGCCGGCCCAGGCCTCGTCCATTGGGGCACATGGCGAGCGCGTGTGGGGAGCCCCCACCCTTATTAACACAGAGCACCTGTGGGCCGACCGAGTAGCGCACACCTACGACCTGGGCACCCCGTGGGAGAAGCCCGTCCTACGCGACGTCAGCCTGATTCTCGACCCCGGGCAGGCCATGCTCATCACCGGAGACAATGGGTCGGGTAAGACGACACTGTCGCGCATCCTCACCGGGCTGCTCGAGCCCACGTGGGGCAACGTGACCCTCGGAGGGGCGCCCATGCAACGGCGCGTCGGCGACGTCGCCCTCTCCATGCAATTCGCGCGCCTCCAACTCCAGCGCCCCTCCGTGCGCTCCGACATCCTCGCCGCCGCCGGGCACGGACCCGGCGTGGGCAGCGGGGGTGGGCGCGCCGCGAAGAAGGGGCTGAGCCGCGAGGACGGCGACCGAATCGTCGCACAAGCCATGGACCTCGTCGGGCTTGACCCAGCCCTGGCCTCGCGCAGCATCGACGACCTGTCCGGTGGGCAGATGCGACGCGTCGCCCTGGCGGGGCTGCTGGCCGGCGAACCGCGCGTCCTCATCCTCGACGAACCCATGGCCGGGCTCGACATGGCCTCGCGCGACCTGCTGATCTCCGTCCTCGAAGAGCGCAGGCGCGCCGGGCTGTCCATCCTCGTCATCTCCCACGACCTCGAAGGCATGGACGCCCTGTGCGACGCCCACCGACACCTGCGCCAGGGGGTGCTCGCATGAATGATCCCTACTCCTCGTGCGGGGCGACCGGCCCCGGCGGCGGTGCCACCAACGGTTGGTTTTCTGCGGATCCCGATTCTCGCCGCTTCTCCGGTTCTGGTTCTGGTTCCGGTTCTGGTGGCAAGGCTGCGCGCCGTCGCAAGCCGCGCAGGGCCTCGGGTTTCCCCTTGCCTCGGCCCCTGCCGTGGCCCACGGTCCTCGGGCGCGCGTGGCCCGGCACCCTCATCGCCTGCTGGACCACGTTGACCACCTGCGTCATCCTGCAGCCGCACTGGACGACCCTCGGGATCGTCGGTGCCCTCCTCGCCGTCGCCTCGATCGCCATTCGGCTGCCGCTCAGCGTCGCCCCGCGCCCGCCCATGTGGATGATCTCCGGTTTTATCGGCGGCTGCATCGGTGCCTGGCTCGGCGACGGGCTCGAGGTCTTCCTGCGCATCTGCGTGCTGGCCATCGTCGTCCTGTGGGGCTCCGCCCTCATTGCGTGGGTGACGCCCACGGCCGCGCTCGCGGGCGCGCTGCGCGTTTATGTGCGGCCCCTGCGTTTCTTTGGGGCGCCCGTGGACCAGTGGTCGCTGGTCATGGCCTCGGCCCTACGAGGCCTGCCGATGCTGCGCGACCAGGCGCAGGCCGTTCTCGACACGGCCAAGCTGCGCCTCGGTCGGGACATTGCCACCCTGTCGCCCGGCGGCTACGTGCGCCTGAGCGTCGACGTGATCACGGCGGTCCTGTCCGCGACATCGCGGGGGGCGGCCGAAACCGGGCGAGCCATGTCCATGCGCGGCGCCCTCGAAGCCACGGGCAGGGGCTGTGAGAGCTCGCCCCGGAGTCGCACCAGGCTCGGATTGGTCGATGCCTGCGTTATCGCTGCGACCCTGTTGGGTGTGGCTGGCGTCGTTGCATGCGCGTTGATGCGCTAGGGTGCGCGTCGATTTTTCGTTGCAACTACGGGTATTAGTGCCCATTGTGGTGAATTATGTGTCCTGGGTCATGCTGCGCTGATTTGACGTGGGGCCTCAAAACCCCCTATTCTTTCTGGGTACGCGCGAGTGGCGGAATAGGCAGACGCGCACGGTTCAGGTCCGTGTTCCAGTGATGGAGTGGGGGTTCAACTCCCCCCTCGCGCACGATGAAACCGCAGATCCTTCGGGATCTGCGGTTTTTGTTTTCCTCTGGTTGCGGCGGAGGTGTCGCGGTACCGATTTTGGGGGTTATAGGACACTACGTGTTGCTGGAAGGGTGACTTTTTGGCTTTCTGGTGCCGGAAAGTCGGTGTTTTAGTTGGTTGGGACAAACTATGGGGATGGACAAATCGTGTTGCTGGAAGGGTGACTTTTCGGCTTTCTGGTGCGGGCTGGCGTTTCCTGTGGTGCCCGCTCTCTGGCCTCTGAGGGGTGGGAGGCTGGTGTGCGCGTGGGTCCTTTTACTGGTCGCCTTAACCCGTTCCTACGCAGCTGGGCCCGATAGGTGGCAGTGTGGGCGGCCCGCCTGGGCTACCACCTGTGGGGTTAACCTGCGCATGAAGGGGCCCAAGCAGCCACCTGTCCGGCCGATGGTGCCACCCCTGGAGCCAATGAGGCCACCCCTGAACTGAGCACATCCGTCCGCTGCTCCTGGGACTGACCACCGACCCACAGGTGATGTCCTATAACACGACTTTTTGGCTTTCTGGTGCGGGAAGGTCGGTGTTTTAGTTGGTTGGGACCAACTATGAGGATGGACAGATCGTGTTGCTAGCAGGGTGACTTTTCGGCTTTATCGCGCGGGAAAGTCACTTTTTTAGTTGGTCGTGTTTGCCTTGTTCTTGGGGTTATAGGACGCTGCGTGTTGCTGGAAGGTGGCGGTCTGCCCCGCTCGCCTTCCGCCCCGCGAGCTTTGCTCGGCGCGTCGGCTCGAAGCTCGGCCAAGCCCTCCCACAACACCTGTGGCCTACCCCCAACCAACACGTTTCGTCCTATAACCCTCGTCCTCTCGCACCATACTCAGTAAACTCGCACGTAATTCCCCTGCGGCTCCTTCAAACATTGAATTTGCATCGTTGGAAT
>CABKMZ010000062.1 GCA_902373545.1 uncultured Actinomyces sp.
TCCTCCTGCAAACGGGTGGCGTCAGTCGTTCTTGTAGTTGTCGGGGCCGGGGAAGCTGCGCTCGCGCACGGAGCCAACGTAGTCCGAGGCCGCCTCGTGCAGGGCGGTGCCGAGCTGGCCGAACTTGCGCACAAACGAGGGCGTCCAGTCGGAGTATCCGGCCATGTCGGACCACACCAGCACCTGGCCGTCCGTATGTGGGCCGGCACCGATGCCGATCGTCGCGATGGACAGCGTCTGGGTCAGCTCGGTGGCGATGGAGGCGGGCACCATCTCGAAGACGACCGCGAACGCACCGGCCTCCTGGACCGCCAGGGAGTCGCGGCGTAGCTGCTCGGCGCTGTCGCCGCGGCCCTGCATGCGCGGGCCGCCGAGCGTGTTCTCGGACTGCGGGGTGTAGCCCAGGTGCGCGCACACGGGGATTCCGGCGGCCGTCAGGGCTGCGATGATGTGGGCGCGGGCCTCGCCGCCCTCAAGCTTGACGGCGTGGGCGCCCGCCTTCATCAGGCGGGCGGCTGAGGCGAAGGCATGCTCGGGGGTGTCCTCGTACGTGCCGAAGGGCAGATCGGCGACGATCATGGCGCGCGAGGTGGAGCGTGCGACGGCCGCCGTGGCGCGTTCCATGTCCTCCAGGGTCACGGGCAGCGTCGAGCCGTGGCCGAGGATGACGTTGCCGAGGGAATCACCGATGAGCAGCATGTCGACGCCGGCGGCCTCGAGGATCGGCGCGGTCAGCGCGTCGTAGGCGGTGAGCATGGTCAGGGGGATGCCCTCGGCCTTGGCGCGCGCGATGTGCTGAACGCGCACACGGCGGGCGTTGAACAGGGGAGGGTTGGAGGATGAGGCTGGGGCCGCGCCTTCGGGGTTCGTGATGTGAGACATTGACTTCCTGTCGTGAGACAACGAGTAGCGCAAACGCGCATTCACGCCTCCCAGGGTAGCGCGGAGGCGGACCCGGTGAGCTGTGAGGATCTGCGAACAGGTAAGATGGAGGGCGGTGCGCGTGATGCGCGCAGTAATGAACCCAGTAGGAAAGAAGAAGGAAGCAGGACATGGCTGGCAATGCCCCTGACCTTGATCCTCTTGACGAGGCCGCCGTTGACGCACTGCGCGCCCAGGGCCTCGTCGATATTGAAGAAGCAGATTCGCTGGACGCCCTCAAGGCTGTTCGCGGGGCGCTTCTCGGAGATCAAGCCCCGCTCGTGATCGCGAACCGCACCATTGGTTCCCTCGAGCCCTCCCAGCGCGGTCTGGCAGGTAAGAACCTCGGACAGGCCCGCAAGACGCTGACCGAGGCCCTCGACGCGCGCAAGGATGTCCTCGCCGCCGAGCATGAGGCCCGGATGCTGGTCGAGGAATCCGTGGACGTGACGGTTCCGACGAGCCGACGCGCGGCGGGCGCTCGCCACCCCCTGGAGACCCTGATGGAAGAGGTCGCGGACTTCTTCGTTGCAATGGGCTGGGATATCGCCGAGGGCCCCGAGATCGAGCACGAGTGGTTCAACTTCGATTCGCTGAACTTTGACATCGATCACCCCGCGCGTCAGATGCAGGACACGCTCTACATTGACGGGCGCTCCGCTGGCGGCGAGAAGGAAGAGGACGGTCACCTGGTGATGCGCACGCACACCTCGCCGGTGCAGTCCCACTCGATGCTGGCCCGCGGCGTTCCGCTTTACATCGCGTGCCCGGGTAAGGTCTTCCGCTCCGACGCCCTGGATGCCACGCACACCCCCGTGTTCCACCAGGTCGAGGGCCTGGCGGTCGACAAGGGCCTGACCATGGCGCACCTCAAGGGCGTCCTGGACCACTTCGCCAAAGCCATGTTCGGCCCCGAGGCGAAGACCCGCCTGCGTCCCTCCTACTTCCCCTTCACCGAACCCAGCGCCGAGATGGACCTGTGGTTCCCGCAGAAGAAGGGCGGCCCCGGCTGGATCGAGTGGGGCGGCTGCGGCATGGTCAACCCCAACGTCCTGCGCGCCAACGGCATCGATCCCGAGGTCTACTCGGGCTTCGCGTTCGGCATGGGTATCGAACGTACGCTGATGCTGCGTCACGGCATCGCTGACATGCACGACATCGTCGAGGGAGACGTTCGCTTCTCCCAGCAGTTCGGCGTCAATGGAAGGGGAAACTGACATGCCTATGGTTCCGCTGAGCTGGCTGGCCGACCACGTGGACGTCGCCGAAGGCACCGACGCCCGCGCACTGGCCGCCGCCCTGGTGAAGGTCGGTCTTGAGGAAGAAGAGATCCACCCGGCGCGCGTGACCGGCCCACTCGTCGTGGGCCGCGTCCTGACCCGCGTGGAAGAGACGGCCTCGAACGGCAAGATCATCAACTACTGCCGCGTGGACGTGGGCGAGCACAACGATGCTCCCGGCACCGGCAAGGAGCCCTCGGAGCTGCCCAGCCGCGGCATTATCTGCGGCGCGCATAACTTCGACGTCGACGACCTGGTCGTGGTCTCCCTGCCCGGCGCCGTCCTGCCCGGCGACTTCCAGATCGCCGCCCGCAAGACCTACGGTCACGTCTCCGACGGCATGATCTGCTCCGCGCGTGAGCTTGGTCTGGGTGAGGATCACGACGGCATCATCGTGTTGCCGAAGTACTTCCCGGACCGTGAGATTCCCGCGGTCGGCACCGACATCGTCGCCTGGCTGGGCCTGGGCGAAGAGGTCCTGGAGATCAACGTGACCCCGGACCGCGGCTACTGCTTCTCGATGCGCGGTATCGCACGCGAGTACTCCCACTCGACCGGCGCAGCCTTCCGCGACCCGGGTGTGCCCGGCGTCGTCGCGGCCGAGCCTCCCGCCGCCAACTCCGACGGCTTCCCCGTCGTATTCTCCGACGAGGCCCCGATCCGTGGGCGCGTGGGCGTGGATCGCTTCGTCGGTCGCGTCGTGCGCGGCACGAACCCGGCCGCCCCCACGCCGCGCTGGATGGTCGAGCGCCTCGAGGCCGCCGGCATGCGTTCCCTGTCGCTGCCCGTGGACATTACGAACTACGTCATGCTGGACCTGGGCCAGCCGATGCACGCCTACGACCTGGGCGCGCTGGCTGCCCCGATCGTCGTGCGTCGAGCGCGCGCTGGCGAAACGCTGGTGACGCTGGACGAGGAGAAGCGCGAGCTCGATGTGCAGGACCTGCTCATCACCGACTCCCCGCAGGGCGAAGGCTCCCGCATCATCGGCATCGCTGGCGTCATGGGTGGCGCGTACTCCGAGGTTGAGGCTGGCACGACGGACATCCTCTTCGAGGCCGCCCACTTCGACTCGGTGTCGATCGCGCGCAGCGCCCGCCGCCACAAGCTCCACTCCGAGTCCTCCAAGCGCTTCGAGCGCGGCGTCGACCCGGCCCTGCCCGCCGTCGCAGCCCAGCGCGCCGTCGAGCTGCTCGTCGAATACGGCGGCGGTACCGTCGACGAGGGCGTCACCGACGTCGATCAGTTTCCCGCGGCAACAGTCATCTCGCTGCCCGTGGGCGAGGCCGAGCGCCTCACCGGCGTCGCCCACAGCCCCGAGCGCATCGCCGAGCTGCTGACCACCGTCGGCTGCACCGTTGAGGGACCCTCCGACGGCGTCTTCACGGTGACCGCCCCCTCGTGGCGTCCCGACCTGACCCTCGCGGCCGACCTGGTTGAGGAGATCGCCCGCCTGGACGGCTACGACAAGATCCCCGTCATCTTGCCCATGGCCCCCGCCGGCCATGGCCTGACGCCCGCGCAGAAGGCCCGCCGCCTCGCCGCGTCCGCGCTGGCCCACGCTGGCCTCGTCGAGGTCGAGTCCTACCCCTTCGTGTCCGACACGTGGGACCGCCAGGGCATCCCCGCGGGCGACCCTCGCCGCGACGCTCTGCGCCTGCGCAACCCGATGGCGGACGACGCCCCGTGGCTGCGCACGAGCGTGCTCGACACGCTGCTGGACGTCGCGGGCCGCAACGTCTCGCGTTCCAACGCGGACGTCGCCGTCTTCGAGGTCGCCAAGGTTGCCCGTCCCGCCGGGACGGTGCCCGCAGGCCTGCCCGGAGCCGAGACGCGTCCCTCCGACGAGGTGCTCGCCGCGCTCGAAGCCGGTATCCCGGCCCAGCCCTGGCACATCGGCGGCGTGCTCACCGGCGCAGCCGAGGCCGCTGGCGTCCTATCCACACCCCGCGCCTACGACTGGGCCGACGCCCTCGAGTACGTGCGTCGCGTGGCCAGCGATCTTGGCGTGCGCGTCGAGGTGACACGCGCCTGGATGGACCGCGTGCCCGCGCACAAGGGCGCCCCGATGCCCGCTCCCGCGACCGATCCCGCCGACGTCGCGCCCTTCCACCCGGGCCGCGTCGCCCGCGTGTTCGTGCGCGCCGGACGCGAGCTGGTGGACGTGGCCCTGGCCGGCGAGCTCTCGCCCGCCGCCTGTCGCGCCTTCGGCCTGCCCGCGCGCTCGTGCGCCTTCGAGATCGACATGGACGCGTTGATCGCGCACATGGCCACCGATCCGATCCAGGTCAAGGGCGTCTCGACGTTCCCGCTGGCCAAGGAGGATATCGCCCTGGTCGTTCCGGCCGACATTCCCGCCTCGCGCGTCGAGCAGATCGTTCGCCAGGGCGTCGGCCAACTCGCCGAGTCTGTCGCTCTCTTCGATATCTACGAGGGCGACCAGGTACCTGAGGGCTACCGTTCGCTGGCCTTTGCCCTGCGACTGCGCGCCGCCGACCACACGCTGACCGCAAAGGAATCCGAGGCCGTCCGCAAGCAGGTGGTCACCAAGGCTGCCAAGGTTCTCGGAGCGTCGCTGCGCGCCTGACACGCGTTCCGCACGACCGGTCGAATCTCACGGTGTGGCGCCCCACTCATTTGGGGTGTTGTGCCCGTGGATTCGGCCGGTCTTCGCTTTAGGATGGGCCTATGCACATCCTTGTAACTGCAGCATCAAAGCACGGGGCGACGGATGAGGTCGCCGACGCCATTGCCAAGCGCATCGAAGCGAGTGGTATCACCGTCGACCGGCTGGCCCCCACCGATGTCACGTCGGTCGAAGGCTACGACGCGGTCATCATCGGCTCCGCCGTCTACATCCTCCAGTGGATGCCCGAGGCACACGACTTCATGGAGCGTTTTAAGGACGAGTTGCCCGTCGGACGCGTATGGGCCTTCTCCGTCGGCATGAATGGCGTTCCCAAGCACACCGAGCAGGACGGCACGCGCGTCGGCCCGCTCCTCACGCACGTCAAGTGCCGCGAGCTGCATACTTTCCCGGGGCGGTACAAGCCCTCCCTCCTGTCCCTGCGCGAGCGTTCGGTTGCCCGCCTGGCTGGAGTTGTCGAGGGGGACTTCCGTGACTGGGAGGCTATCGACCAGTGGGCTGATGAGATCGTCGAGGCGCTGAAGGCCTGAGACTGTCAGGTGGTGAGTGGGTGAGGTTCGCGACTCACCCACTTGCGCAATTCTATGCATGTGCATGTATAATCATGCATATGAGTTCAGTAGCAGCGTTCCCCAGCACTAAGAGTGCCAGGCACGGGATGATTCGCGACCTCCTGGCCTCCGAGTCCATCGGCAGCCAGGAGTCCCTTCGCTCACGCCTCGCGCAGCGGGGGATTGAGGTCACCCAGACGACACTCTCGCGCGACCTCATGGACCTGCGGGCCACCAAGGTGCGCAACGCCTCCGGCGCGCTCATCTACACGGTGCCCGACCATGACGGGGGAGCCACCCACGACGGTGAAGCTGCCAACGTCCGCCTCGCTCGCTGGTGCCAGCTCCTGCTTGTCACCTCCGTCAAGGTCGGCAATCAGCTGGTCCTGCGCACCCAGGTCGGAGCAGCCAACCTCCTGGCCTCCTCCATCGACTCCGTGCGCCGCGAAGAAGTCGCTGGCACGATCGCCGGTGACGACACCATCTTGGTGATCTGCCGCTCCGAGGAGGATGCGAGCGTCATCGAACGAATGCTCCTAGCCCTCGCAGAACCCGGCGCGCTGCCCGAAAACTAGCCCCGGCCTCGTCCCCAACGGGCGGGCACACGAACCTTAGAAACACCCCAGTGGAAGGAAACCACATGTCGAGCAAAGACCGCGTTGTCCTGGCCTACTCAGGCGGCCTGGACACCTCTGTCGCCATCGGATGGATCGGAGAGCAGACCGGCCGTGAGGTCGTCGCTGTCGCGGTCGATGTCGGCCAGGGTGGCGAGGACCTCGAGGTCATTCGCCAGCGCGCACTCGACTGCGGTGCGGTCGAAGCCTACGTCGCCGACGCCCGCGACGAATTCGCCAACGAATACTGCATGCCGGCCCTGAAGGCTAACGCGCTCTACGAAGGCAAGTACCCGCTCGTCTCCGCCCTCTCGCGTCCCGTTATCACCAAGCACCTGGTCAAGGCCGCCCGCGAATTCGGCGCCACCACCGTTGCCCACGGCTGCACCGGCAAGGGCAACGACCAGGTTCGCTTCGAGGTCTCCATTACGTCGATGGCACCCGACATGGACTGCATCTCCCCGGTGCGCGACCTTGCCCTGACCCGCGACGTCGCGATCGATTACGCGGAAAAGCACAACCTGCCGATCGAAACGACGAAGCACAACCCCTTCTCGATCGACCAGAACGTGTGGGGCCGCGCCATCGAGACGGGCTTCCTCGAGGACCTGTGGAACGCCCCCACCAAGGACGTCTACGTCTACACTGACGACCCGACCTACCCGCCGCTGCCGGACGAAGTCGTCATCACCTTCGACAAGGGTATCCCCGTCGCGATTGACGGCCGCCCCGTCACCCCGCTCGAGGCCATCCAGGAAATGAACCGCCGCGCCGGCGCTCAGGGCATCGGCCGCATCGACATGGTCGAGGACCGCCTCGTCGGCATCAAGTCCCGCGAGATCTACGAGGCCCCCGGCGCCGTCGCGCTCATCGAGGCCCACCAGGCCCTCGAGTCGGTTACCCTCGAGCGCATGCAGCACCGCTACAAGCGACAGCTCGAGCAGACCTGGGGCGAGCTCGTCTACGAGGCCCAGTGGTACTCGCCGCTCAAGAAGTCCATGGACGCCTTCATCGAGCACACGCAGCAGTACGTCTCCGGCGACATTCGCATGATCCTGCACGGCGGACGCGCGACGGTCAACGGCCGCCGCTCGGAGTCCTCGCTCTACGACTTCAACCTCGCGACCTACGAGACCGGCGATACCTTCGATCAGTCCTCCTCGCGCGGCTTCATCGACATCTACGGCCTGCAGTCCAAGCTGGCGGCCGCGCGCGACGTGCGCATGGGTGTTGATATGGGGTACTGAGTACTCATTGAGGGTTCTCTCACAGGGAATGTTTCAGTTGGGTTTCAAGAGGTGGGAGCGTCGGCAAGGGCGCTCCCACCTCGCCTACTGTGTCGTGTATGACGTACCAAAAGAGTGCGGCGATGGATGCTCCCGCAGGCATTGATCAAGAAGAGGCCGTGCGTGAGCGCATGATGCGCTACACGGTCGCGGCCATGTTTTTCGTCGGTTTCGCGGGCAAGGGCATCCGCGGAATCTTCGGTGAGATCGGGTCTCTCGTCCCGATGCTCATCCTGTTGGCCGCCTTCGTCGTGCTCTTTCGCGGCTCCGGGCGGTCCCTGCTCCTGCGTCGTTTCCCGAGCACGATCAGCATGTTTGTGCTGTGGTGCGCGCTGACGTGCATCTGGTCGATCGATCCGGCGCTGAGCGCCCAGTATTGGGTCCTCCAATCCGTGCTGACGCTGGTGGCGATAGCCGTGGCGGTTGCCCTCCCGCTGACATCCCTGGTGGAGTCGCTGATTCTCTCCTTTCAGTGGATCATCGGCTCGTCCTTCATTCTCGAGGCCGTGGTTGCCTTTCTTGATCAAGGGCCCCTCGCGCCACCCACCCTGTGGGGCCGGGGACATTTGCCCGCCTCTGCGTACTGGGTGGACGGTCGATTACTCGAGGGGGGACCGATCCAAGGTTTCCCAGGCAATCGCAACCCGTTAGCCTTCGTGGCCCTCCTGCTGGCGGTGTGTCTGGTCCTGCGCTACATGCAGACGCGCGCGTCTTTGCCGTGGACTCTTGCGTGGCTTGCCGCGAGCGGCGTGACCCTGGCGCTGACCCAGTCTGCGACGGTGGCCCTGTCGACCGCGGGCTGCTTCGTCGTTTTGGCTGGACTCGTCGTTCAGCGCAACGTTCCCGTGCGCCTGCGACTGCGGGTGGTTGGAATCTTCACGGGCATAGGTGTCGTCGCGGCGATTATCGCTTTCTTTGCCCGCCACTGGATCGCCGATGCCTTCGGACGCAGCCCGGACATGAGCGGCCGCTCCGTCATCTGGCACTCCGTCGCGCCGCTCATCGCGGACAAACCCATCGGCGGCTGGGGCTGGTTCATCGGCTGGCCCACGTGGCTCGAGCCCTTCGCGGCGCTCGTCGTTCGCGAGGACGGGACGTCGACGAACCAGGCGCACAACGTCTATGTGGAGGCCGCCCTGACCACCGGCTTAGTCGGCGCCTTCCTGGTGACCTCCGCGATCATCTGGACGCTCTACCGCGTCGTCAAGGTCGCCGTCGCCCACATCGACGACAACCTGTGGGACGTAATCCCCGCGGTCCTCATGATCGCCATGTTCATTCAGTCCTTTACCGAATCCCGTCTGCTCTTCGAGGGCAACTGGATGCTCTTCGTCATCATCGCCACCTGGGTGAAGGTGCGTGGCGAGGTGCCCATCGTGTGGCCGTCGGCTGCACGCCAGCATCTCGAATACTCTTAAGTCAGGAACGTCAATCCCCTTTGTCGACCCGGGAGGTCCACCATGTCGCAATCCGAAACGCACGTGTCCCTGTGGGGTGGTCGCTTCGCTGGCGGCCCGTCGCAGGCCCTGGCAGCGCTGAGCGTGTCGACCCACTTCGATTTCCGACTGGCCCACGTCGACATTGCCGGTTCGCACGCGCACGCCGACGAGCTGCACCGCGTCGGTCTGCTCACCGACCAGGAATGCGCGGACATGCACAACGCGCTGTCCCGCCTCGACGCGGACGTCGCCTCCGGTGCCTTCGTTCCTAGCCCCGACGATGAGGACGTGCACACGGCCCTGGAGCGCGGCCTCATCGACCGCGCCGGTGCGACCCTGGGCGGTAAGCTCCGCGCCGGGCGCTCCCGCAACGACCAGATCGCCACCCTTATCCGCGTGTATCTGCGCGAAGAGGCGCGCCACCTGGCTGGCCGCGTTCTCGACATCGCCCAGGCCCTCGTCGGCCAGGCCGAGCGCGCGGGCGACGCCGTCATGCCCGGTCGCACCCATATGCAGCACGCCCAGCCCGTCCTCGTCGCCCACCACCTGCTCGCCCACGTGTGGCCGCTCCTGCGCGACGTGGCCCGCCTGCGCGACTGGGATAAGCGCGCCGCCATCTCGCCCTACGGCTCTGGCGCGCTGGCCGGTAATACGCTCGGAATGGACCCGCGCCGCATTGCAGCGGCACTCGGCTTCACCGACTCCGTCGAAAACTCCATCGACGGCACCTCCGCGCGCGACGTCGTCGCCGAGTTCTCCTTCATCTGCGCCCAGATCGGCATCGACATCTCCCGCCTGAGCGAAGAGATCGTCATCTGGAACACCAAGGAATTCGACTACGTCACCCTGGATGACTCCTACTCGACCGGCTCGTCCATCATGCCGCAGAAGAAGAACCCCGACGTCGCCGAGCTCGCGCGTGGCAAGGCCGGGCGCCTCATCGGCGACCTGACCGCCCTCCTCGCCGTCCTCAAGGCCCTTCCTCTCGCGTACGACCGCGACCTCCAGGAGGACAAGGAGCCCGTCTTCGACCAGATCGACACCCTCGACGTCCTGTGCCCCGCCGTGGCCGGCATGATCGACACGATGACCATCCACCTCGACCGTCTCGCCGAGCTGGCCCCCCAGGGCTTCTCCCTGGCCACCGACATCGCCGAATGGCTCGTCAAGCGCGGCGTCCCGTTCCGCGATGCGCACGAGATCTCCGGAGCCTGCGTGCGCCTGGCCGAAGCCAGGGGAGTGGAGCTGGCGGACCTGACCGACGAAGAGCTCGCCCAGGCCTCGTCCCACCTGGATCCCCAGGTGCGCTCCGTGCTCACCGTCGAGGGCTCGGTCGGTGCCCGCCTGGGTCGAGGCGGCACCGCACCCGTGCGCGTCGCCGAGCAGCTCGACGAGGCCCGGGTCGGCCTCGAAGATGCATGGCAGTGGGCGGCGAGCGCGCTGCGCTAACGACCGGCGCCACCAAGCCGATACACTACAGACACAACAACCCGTCAAATCCGCAAGGAAGGACAACTTTCGTGACAGACATTCTGGACGACCTGCAGTGGCGTGGGCTGCTCGCGCAGCACACCGACCTCGAGGCGCTTCGCGCACACCTGAGCGCCGGACCTGTCACCTTCTATTGCGGCTACGACCCGACGGCCCCCTCCCTGCACCACGGACACCTCGTCCAGCTAATCGTCATGCGTCACCTCCAGCTGGCTGGCCACCGCCCCCTCGCTCTCGTGGGTGGCGCGACCGGCCAGATCGGCGACCCCCGCCAGAGCGGCGAGCGCCAGTTGCAGTCCACCGAGGTCGTGCGAGGCTGGGCGGAGCGCCTGCGCGCGCAGATCTCGAAGTTCCTCGACTTCGAAGGACCGGCCGCCGCGCAGATGGTCAACAACCTGGATTGGACCCAGGAAATGAGCGCCATCGACCTGCTGCGCACTATCGGCAAATACTTCCGCGTGGGGACCATGCTCAACAAGGACATCGTCGCGCGCCGCATCGCCTCCGACGAAGGCATCTCCTACACGGAGTTCTCCTACCAGGTCCTCCAGGCCAACGACTTCCTTGAGCTGTACCGCCGCAACGGCTGCACGCTCGAGACCGGCGGCAATGACCAGTGGGGCAACATGGTCGGCGGCGTCGACCTCATCCGTAAGGTGGAGGGCGTCGACACCCACGTCATGACCACCCCCATCATCACCAAGGCCGACGGCACCAAGTTCGGTAAGTCCGAGGGCGGGGCCATCTGGCTCGACCCCGAGATGATGACCCCCTACGCCTTCTACCAGTTCTGGCTGCAGGTGGCTGACGAGGACGTGGTTCGTTTCCTCAAGATCTTCACTTTCAAGACGCGCGAGGAAATCGAGGCCCTGGCTCTGGAGGTCGCCGAGCGCCCCCACCAGCGCGCCGCCCAGAAGGCCCTGGCCGCCTCCGTCACCGAACTGGTGCACGGCGCCGACCAGCTCGAGCGCGTTCTGGCCGCGACCCAGGCCCTGTGGGGCGGCGGCGACATCCGCGATCTCGACGAGGCCACCCTGGCCGCCGCGACCGCCGACCTGCCCCGCGCTTCCCTGACCCTGGGCGAGTCCACAGTCGCCGACGCGCTCGTGGCGCTCGGCTTCGAAAAGGGTAAGACCGCCGCACGTCGCACCATTTCCTCGGGCGGCGCCTCCGTCAATAACGTCAAGGTTGAGGATCCCGAGGCTGTTTTCTCCGCGAACGACCTTCTTGCGGGTGGTTTGGCTCTCATTCGCAAGGGTCGCAAGAACCTGGCGGTCGTTGAACTGAGCTAATTGGTCGCGAGGAGCGGGCGCTCGGCAATTGCCGAGCGCCCGTTTTTCGTTGTGTTTGTGGGGTTTGTGTGGTGTGTGTTGGGGGTCACGTTGTTTTGGTTTGACTTTGGGTGTGGGGGTGGGTAGATTA
>CABKMZ010000063.1 GCA_902373545.1 uncultured Actinomyces sp.
CGTCGAGGACGTCGGCGATGCCGTCGAACATGGCGAGCTGGCGGTCCCACTGGGCCAGCGTCGCGGCGGGCTTGATCCCGGCCTCGCCGGCGACGGCGGAGATGTGGACGCGCAGCTCAGGCAGGGCCTGAGCCAGCCGGTTGACGCGCACGAGAGCGTCGGAGGCCTGCTCGTCTGAGGTCAGGATCGCCGAGGACCAGGCGGAGGATGCGCCTGCGCTCAGGCGGCCGGAGTCGAGGGCTTCGCGCAGGAGAGCACGGGCGCTCTCGCCCTGGTCCGTGGCGATGTCGAAGAGGGCCTGTTCAGACAGGCGCACGCGCGTCGTTGGCGCGTCGTCACCGCTGGTGAGGTCTGTCAGGGCACGCAGCGCGTCGGCCGCGCACACGCCGAAGCGGCCGTAGGGCTCGTGCAGGGCGCGGGCGTAGGAGTCCAGGGAGGAGCGCACATGGCGCAGCCTCTGACGCATCGCGTCGACGGCCTCCTGGTCGACGACGGGCGCCATGTCGTCGATCGCTTCCTTGACGCGAGCGGCCAGGGAGCGCCTCGCGTCGGAGTATCCGTCAATGTTGGCGACGACGTCGGACAGGCCCAGGTCCGCCAGGCGCGAGTAGGCGGCGATCGAGCGCGAGGGCGCGGTGGACACATGCAGGACGGAACGCCCGGTCGCGGCGGCGTCCGCGAGGATCGCGGCCACGATGGAGGCGTCGTCGCTGTGGGCGGGAACGTCGATGAGGACGGAGCGCCCCTCGGAGGCGGCTTCGACGGCATCCTGCTGGACGGGGATCAGGTCACCGACGCCCTTCTCGGCCCAGGGGTCACGGTCGCCGGGGTTGCGCGTCAGGGGATCGCCTGTCAGGTCGCGCAGCGCGTCCTGGTCCCCGGCGAGCGCGCGGATGACCATGGAGTCAGCCAGGGCCTCGATGTCGGAGTCGAGGCTGGCGGACAGGGGGCCCGCGGGGTGACTGAAGAGGCCGACGACCAGCTCGTCGCGCAGTTCGAAGCGCGCCAGGACGCCGCAGGCCTGGCGCAGGGCGCTCATGGCCTGGGAGGAGGAGAATCCGTGGTGTCCGGTGGCCTGGGCGAGAATGTCGCGCCCGTCGATGTCGACGCCGGCGCCGCGCAGGGCGTTTTCGAGCTCGGGGGCCAGCAGCGCGCCGTGTCCGACGGCGATGAGCACGTCGTCGTCGCGCCGCACGAGGCGCACGGGGCGCAGGAGGGCGGGGGCGGTGATGATCTCGGTCCCGTGTCGCCACGACGCGGTTCCAATGGCCAGGTGGATGGGCCCTGTGCCGTGCGCGGCGGAGCGCTCCTCGGAGCGGGCGATGATCGCTCGGGCCCGGCCGAGCGCGCGTCCTAGGGCGATGGGTTCGCGAATGAGCAGGCTGAGGCGCACCGGGTGTTCGGTGAAGAGCTGGGCCAGGCCGCCGGGGTGGGCCTCGGTCAGCGACAGCGTCGGCAGGTTCTTGCTGTCGGCGGCGATGGTCTCCTCGAGTCGTGTGCGCCACGCGGTGCGCGCCTGACCGACAAGGGTGGTCGGGTGCGTCGACGTGGACGAGGCCTCGGTGACCTCGGGCTCTGGAGCGGAACGGCGCGAAAAGATACTAGGAACCACGTTTCCACCCTACGGCAGTAGCCCCTTATTGTGTGACGCGGCGCGCCCGGATGAGGTCGACCAGGGAAATGGTCACAACAGCTCCGATGATGAGGGCCATGCCGACGATGTCGGCACCCGTGTAGGAGCTTCCCATGATGAGGGCGGAAAAGCCGGTGGCAGCGATGGGTTCGACGCATCCCACGAGCGACGCGCGCACGGGTCCGATGCGGTCCACGCCCCACAGGTAGGCGGTGAAGGCGACAGCGGTGCCCAGCACGACCGTGATGACCATGGCGAGTACAACGTCGGGCGTCCACGTGATCGAGTAGCGCCACACGCGCCCGCCGAGGCCCACCCCGGCTCCAGCGATGATCAGGCCGTAGCCGACGACGAGCTGTGCGCCGTAGGCTGCGATGAGGCGCGCCGGTAGGAGCGTGTAGGTCGCGAGCGTGAGGGCGGCGACGGCTCCCCAGGCGAGCGTGACGGGCGTGAGAGCGAGGGTATCCAGTGACCCGTGCGTGGAGAGCAGAAAAGTGCCGGACAGGGCCAGGACGATGGCGACGACCTCGGCGGCGCGCGGCCAGCGGCGGTGGCTCAGGCACACCCAGACGACGATGAGAATGAGGCCGAGGTATTGGAGGACGGTGCCGGTACCGGCGTTGGATGCGCGGATGACCTCCATGTAGCTAATTTGACAGGCGGCGAGGCCGAAGAGGGCGTAAACGACGAGGGTGCGCCAGTTGCGCGCGCTCGTGACGAGCTCACGATGGGCGGGGGTGATCCCACGCGAGCGAGCCAGGGCGGAGGCGATGGTGAGCACACCGGCAGTGAACATGCGACAGAAGCTAATGAGGGTGAGCTCAATGCCGTGGCCGGTCATCAGATAGTCGGCGGACACACCGGAGGCGCCCCAGCAGAGGGCGGCCACAATGGTCACAATGTACCCGACGGCATTGCGCATGAAAGCCCCTCAACAGTGCCCCCGAGACGATTCGAACGTCCGACACCCGCTTTAGGATGGCAGGGGACGGCTTTCTGGTTCTTTATCCCTCCCTTTGCCGTGATTCTGCGGGTTTCTCGGAGGCTCAGTGTTGCTGTATGTTGTTGATTGTCGCTCTATGTTGCTCTCAAAGAGAGTAGATAAGAGAGTAGATCTACTCTCTTTGGGTCAGAGTCTCTACTGCCTCCATCATAGGACGAACGTTCACATGATCTGTGTACGCACGGGCGTTGACCTTCTCAGTGTGTCCGAAGTATGCAGCTCTGATGTCCGGGCGGAGGTGAGGCGCGGTGATCGTGTTGAGTGCTCCTCGCCAGGCGTGTGAGCGGATTTTCTTGAGGAAGGCGAGGTCTTCGGATGTGCCCGCTACACCCTCGTAGTAGTCCCGTACCGCCTTGTGCACACCTGCCTTATCCCAGGGCTTGCCTGAGTTCGGCTGTGGGATGACGAGTTCCTCATCCTTACCCTTACGTGCAAGAAGGCGCTTTCCGACCTCGGGCACAAGTACGGGGATTGTTCGTCCTACTTTTGTTTTCGATATCTCGGGCCTGACGGTTACCCATACGACATCGTGGCTATCTTGGGTCACGTCTGCCCATATGATCTGCCGAGCTTCAGAGGCTCTGAGTCCTGTCGCGAGCTGTAACTCAGTGAGTTGGATGATTCTTGCGTGCCGGGCTTTCGCTTCGCGTTTGTGTGCTTGAGGCACGTTCTCCTTACCTGGCATCGGGGAATCAGGGTCATCGGTGAGTACATAATCAAGAAATGCCTGCCACTCTGCTTGTGTGGGGTAGTACTTGCCTTCGCTGTTCTCAGATTTCAGGAAGTCGAACGACATTCCTCGGATGGGGTTCGATGAGGTGAGCTGATGGACGATGAGTTGTCCGAATAGGTAATTTGATACCACAGAGCGGGTCTGTCGGGCCGTCTCCGGGCCTATCTCCTTGGAGATGTCCTTAAGCGTGCGAATGAGCGATGAGGCGCTTGTGGCGGCGCTGATGGACATTCCTCGTGTGTAGCGCCTGTAGTGGGCCATGACCTCTAGATAGCGGGCACGTGACGCTTTGGAGAGTCTCTTTTCTTTGATGGCAGGCTCAACCTCACGGTCGATGAAGTCTGTGATGGAGTCAGCGGGCGTCCAGGCTGTCGCGTCTGAGGTTGCACGCTTGATTTGCTCAGCCTTCTCAAAGGCCCTCCGGCGGGCTTCACCAACGGTTCTCGCTTGTGTTCGTTTCGCATAGAGTCGGCCCTCAAAGTCACGCACACGCCAGCGCAGTTCGTATCCAGTCTCGGTCTTGCGGGGCGTGACTGACTTGATGGTATCTTCGCCTGGTTGTAGTTTCGCTCGTCCCATACCAAAGAGAGTAGATTGTTACGATAGGTTGTGCAACGTTGACTGTTGTTGTAAACTAAGAGCGCGCTGGAAAATCCAGTGTGGCTGCCTTCGTGAGGTAATGGCTCACGTCGGAGAAAGTGGTCATTCCACCCGCCACCGAGTCCCCTGTCGGTGGTGACGAAAACAGCTAAGGGGTTAGGCCGTACGGGGCCATGCGATAGAGCCGCGCCGTACCAGATCCGATGCCTGGAGATTCCCCCGGGTTCGGTGAGGAAAAGCAGGGAATCCCGCCCTGAGCTGGGTCGCTGACTTCTTGGGGACGTACGGTGGGTGACAGCGTCACATCGATAGTTTTGCAGCCTTCTCCTTATCGGGAAGGAACTGTCGATGACTGTACCCTTTTTGCCGGACTCTGTACCGGCTAACCCCTATTTGCTCAACACTGAGCAGGCTGGCGAATTTCTCTCAATCTCGCCTAAAACGCTGCGTACCTGGCGTTGTCGTGGGCGAGGACCCGCTTTCGTCGTCATCTCGGGTCGTTCTGTTCGTTACCGCGTTGAGGACCTCAAAGCCTGGGCTGACGCTCGTCTTGTTGGAGCTGCCAAATGAGCACTCCGACCGCTACCCCTTTTTCCCCTTCCCCGAGCACATCCCCAAAGGGAGTAGATCAGCTTGCCCGCGTAGCGGGCAAGCCCTCGCACGAAAACGACTATTTTTCGTCATCGGAAGCGAACGAAAAACCGGGGTCTGAGGCCATTTCAGAGCAACCAAAAAAAGCAGTCGTTTCAGTCGTTTTTGATTCTTCGACCCCTACTTTTGCTAGTGATTCCAACGATAATGCGCGGGACACTGGGCTTGTGTCCCGCGCAGTCGTTCCAGTCGTTTTTGGGAGCGAAGCGACCGAAAACGACCAGAACGACTCCTCTTCAACCACACCTGCAACCACACCTGAAGCACTGCGCCTCCTGGCTCTCGTCGGCACTGACGATGACCCGTATCAGGATGGGGGTCCGTGGGCTTACGCGAACGATCCGGGGGGTCGCGTCTTCATGATCACGCAAAACCTTGAGCACCCTTCTACAGGTCAGACGTTGATCACCACGGAGCAGGTGGAGAAGGCTGTTGTCAAAAAGGGTGTGAAGCAGTACGCCTGGATTTTGCATGACAAGGACGTGTACACGGCTGCCGAGGTCGCCAAGAACCCGGCCCTCGTCCAGGGTTCGCCTAAAGCCCCTCATGTCCACGTTGTCATCCAGCGGTCCTCTTTCGCGTCAATTGCTCAGGTAGCTCGGGCGTTTGGGGTGCCACCGCAGTGTGTGGAGTCAAAGCCCCCTTCGTCGTTCCTTGATCTCGTCGAATACCTCACGCATGAAAACTCCAAGCAGCAGCAAGCGGGGAAGCACTTGTACGAGGACTCGGAGGTGCAGGCCACTCCTCACTGGGACTGGCGCTCGGAACTGGAGGCACACAAGGAGGCTCGTCAGGAGAAGGCTCTGTCGAAGAACCTGCGTAAGCGGCGCGATGAGGCTGCCCTGAAGATTTCGCTCGGGGAATGGACGCCGGATTACGTCCGTGAACGCGACCGTGAGCTGTGGACCGCGCCCGGCGTGATGAAGCATCTCCAGGCCATGCGCTACGACTGGCTGGTTCACCAGACCCCGCCGGGTCAGGTGCTCAATTTCTACATCTGCGGGGAAGGCGGTGTCGGCAAAGATTTGCTGGCAGCGGCGTTGGCACGTTCCCTGAACCCTGGGGCGGAGAAGCCGTACTTCACCATCGGCGGCGAAAACGTGAGCTTCGAACATTACGACGGCGAAGAGATTGTCATTTGGGAGGATTTTCGCCCGTACTCGATGATCGAGACGTGCCGCAAGGATCGCGGTCTGCTCTTCCGCATTCTTGGTCCGTACCGCGACTCGGCGAAGAAGATTATCGTCAACGTCAAGGGCTCGGACACCCAGTTGATCAACCGGGTGAACATCGTAACTGGTCCAGAGAGCTACACGACGTTCCTCGATGGCCTCGCCGGTGAGTATGACCAGTTTGTTCGTGAGACAGGTCTGATGGTTCGGCGAACGTCGGAGAACAAGTCGCAGGCATATCGGCGCTTCCCCGTCATCATTCCGGTGACCGAAGGTGAATTCTCGATCTACGTCAACAAGGGGTTCCTGGAGGGTACGCGTGAGTACTTCCAATATGAGAAGCACGAGCATCTGCGCCAAAGCCTGGAGCAGCTCACTCGTCGGTGCGAACTGATCGAAGACCGCGCTCGCGCCGACCAGATCTATAACGAGATCTCGGCGCAGACCGTTGTGCCTGTCGTGGAACAGCACGCGCGTCTCACTGGCGCGAACCGTAAACACATTGCGCCCGAAGTGGTCCTCGCAGAGTTCACGCAGGAGGGGCAAGTCGTTGTGCCACCAGAACCGACGCCGGAGGAGATCGCCGCTCAGAAGCAGCGTGAAGCTGATGAGCAGGCTCAGGTTGCTGAACAGCTTCGTAAAGCTCGTATGGAAGAGGAGCGACAAGCTGCCGAGATCAAGGCTGCTGCGGACCAGCGCAAGGCTGCTGAGCTGGCCCGGAAGCAACGTGAGCAGGAAGTGATCGACGCGAAGAAGGCCGAACTTGCGGCTGCTGGAGAGATTCGCTTGTTGTCCTCGGTTCAGGTCAAGTGGGTGAATGACGAACCGCGCGCGGTGGTTCCTTCGTCATCGTCTCCAGAGCAGACCTCGCCTTGGCAAATCTGACCCAAAACTTGCCCTCAATCCTCGCCGTCTGGGCAGCGGCATTTATACGAAGAAAAGGAGGACATCATGTCTACGAAACAAGAAGAAAAGTTGCCCGAAACAGCAAGCGAACTTCGCGAGTATCTCAACAAGAAGAACTCCCAAGCTCGCGCTGCTCGAAGGGCACTGAAGGTGGCTGAAGAGAGGGAACTCGTGTCCGCAAAAACGGACCTCGGTGAAGCTGTTGCCGGTGCTCTTTTTGCGGACAATACAGACGCGATTTTGGCTCTTGTTCAGGTCGTGAACAAGCCTGAAATTGCGGATGCTTTGCGTCAGATTCTCGGTGTGAATAACACCGAGAACGACGCCTCGGAGGAGCCGGAGGCAGACCCCCAGTGGGGGTCTGACGAAGGCGACGACCAGCCGGGCAGTCACGATGCGTACGCATCGTTCTGACCGGTGTTGGGGACAGAGGGAAGAACCGAGCGAGCGCAGGTTCGACCTCAGTCCCCGCCCTCGGAGAGCGCCATGACGTTTGGAGCGTTAGCGAAAAACGTCTTATGGCGTAAGACGTACGTCTCTCAGGGCAGCGAAGCAGGGCCCCGGAGAGACGGACGGCTTACCCGGTGACGGGGTTGTTGGGGCAGGCGGAGCCAGGGACCCAAACAAGCACGGCACCGATCCCGGGAGGGGCGTCGTGGGCAGGCGAGCAACGCGAGCCAGGGCCCCACGACGGCCTGGACGGGGCCCATCGAGAACGACAGACGAACGAAGTAAGGAAGGAGAGAACGATGGCATTGTCAGCGCCAGCAGCAGGACGCGCGTCCTGTCACATCTCGCATACGAAGTCCATCGCCGGTCGACGAGGGACGCTTGACGAGATGATGCGCGAGATCGTCCCCGGGGCGGTCGAGCGATACGCGAAGAAGAACCCGAACATCATGGTCGCGGAGGAGGCCGATAATGAGTCTTATGTGAATGACGGCGAGGGCGGTTTCCGCCTCTGTGAGGACATTCGCGAGGTCATGGAATACGGCGACGCTCGCGCCGCGAGGTTGTCGCGCAAGATCACGAAAGATAAGAAGAACAAGCGCGGCGAGATGGTGGGCGGAACGGTCACGACGACGACGTTCCTCGTGCATCTGCCGCGCACGATGTGCGTCGAGCAGCCCGACTTCTATCCGGCGATCAATCCACGCACCGGCAAACGCCGCATCGATCCCGAGACGGGCGAGCCCGCGAGCCGCTCACGGTGGGTCGCACGTGATAGGGATGAGGCGGATGAGTACTTCTCGGCAGTCCTTGAGTACCTGGGTGCGAACGTCGTTCCCGGAGGCATGGACGGCATCCTCGGGATCTCTCTCCAGTACAGCGAGAACACCCCTCACATGCACGTTCTCGCGGACACCTTCGGGGATGATCCGAAGCACCCCGGCAGCCTCCGCCAGGACTGGTCGCGCGCCTACTCCGAGCACCGCGACGTGCGCGACGAGGACGGGCGTCGAGTGCCCGGGTGGGAGAAGATTCGCGACCTTCATGTGGGCCTGCGTGAGCACCTGATCGCCAAGGGCTTCGACATCGAGCGCGAGTCGTCGGAGCGTTCCACGGAGAGTCTCGCGAAGGCCGAGTATGTTGCCTCGATGCAGGCCCTCGAAACCGCAGAAGAGACCCTCGCAAGGGTTGCCAAGTTGGAGCCAGAGGCGCGCGCGGAGGCTGAGCGCCTCGTTAAAGCAGCACGGCAGCGTTCCAGTGAGATCATCTCGGACGCCCAGACCGAGAGCGCCGACATCCTCGACGAGGCCGAGCGCGACGCCCAGACCGTCCGCTCCTCGGCGCGCGAGGCGGGACGACAGGAAGGCCGAGCTGAGGGACAGGCCGAGGCTCGGCGTCTTCAGCAGGCAGCGCGTGAGCGGCTCGCCGAGGCCGATGCGACCTACGCCGAGGCGATGACCGCACGCTCGATCCCCAGCGAACAAGCGAGGCATCTCGCGTCCCTCGGAGCAAAGACTCTCGCCTCGGCGATCTCCAAGCGCGTCGATGAGCGGACACGTGAGGAGGTCGAGCGGACCCGCGCCTCCGTCGAGCGGACGTTCGCGAAGAACTCCGAGGTGCTCATCGGCCGGGCCCGGGAGGTCGAGCGCTCCTATGGGAACAAGCTCGTTAGCAAGCGTGTCCAGGTCAGTCAGGCTCAGAAGTCGTTGGAGGACGATGGGATGGAGTTCTGAGAGAGGGGATGAGGAAACAAGAACCCCGGCTACCGTGAGGTAACCGGGGTCTTGTTGTTATAACGATCTGTAGATAAAGACGCCGCCATCAGGGGCATCCGCAACGGTGTACTCGAACTTGAGGTCATGAATCCATGCTTCCCAGTTGAAGTAGCGCTGCGCCTCCTCAGGCCATCCGTCAATTAAGCCGATATCCTCAGCCAGCTGGGCAGCGTAGTCCTCGAACGAGTCCCAGCAGCCACAGTAGCGCTCCTCGAAGTCAGAGACGCTCGGTAGATCATCACACGCTATGTAACAACCTGTTTCTACCCAAGCGAGCAGTGCAGACCACTGTTCCTCTCCGACCTCATCGAAGACCTCACCCCACTGCACAGCAGTGGTAGGTGACATCTCGCCGGTTCCGGCGGGGAACCCCTCGTGATCGAAGACCCATAGCTCTTCGTGATCTGTGGGTTTCTGGTGTAGGTCATCAGGTGTCACCTCACCGGCATCTTCTGCAAGGAACCATCTCCCGTTAAGTACGCCCTCGTTATAGCAAGCAAGGCAGCCGATCCAGACCGACGGACGAACAGCAGTTTGAGTAGTCATTTCAGCCTCCCGAGTAGGTGGAGGTGAGGCCGGGCAGTCCAGCTCGGGTAAGGACGCTCACGAACGACCTCACCTCCAGCAAGTGGCTCGGGGTCGCAGCGCGACCTGCGTTCCGAGTATGAGGGCGTTGGGCGATGACTAATAGCCCCTCTAGGGTGGGTTTCTGAAGCAAAAGAGAGTAGATAAAAGAGTAGATCGGGGTTCTGAGCACTTGTGCGACTCGGAACCCCGATCTATTTTCCCTGATGTATCAAGGTTTACTGTGCCCCCGAGACGATTCGAACGTCCGACACCCGCTTTAGGAGAGCGGTGCTCTATCCCCTGAGCTACGAGGGCGTGACAAGTTGTCCGCGCCCACTGTAGCAAAGTGGGCGCGCCGTCGCCGCCTCATCCACCCCGGGAAGCGCATCCTCGCCCGGGACATTGCGCACATAGACGAGGCCGGGGTCCCTTCGCAGGGACGCCCCGGCCTCGTCAGTGGCACCTTAGCGGCGTTCCCACTCCGTGTGAACGGCGGTCGCTCCCTCGCCCAGGTGGGCGGAGGGCACGACCATGACGGGGCAGGTGGAGTGGTGGAGCACGGTCTGTGAGGTCGATCCGAGGAGGACCCCGGCCAGGCCGCCGCGCCCGCGCGTGCCGACGACGACCAGGTCGACGGCGGTGGAGAACTCGATGAGCAGCGACGCCGCGGAGCCGTCAAGAGCGTGACGTGAGACGTGCATGTCGTCGCCGTCCAAGACAGCGTCAATGGCGGCGTCCATGCCTTCACGGACCTGGGCGAGCAGCGCCGAGTGGTCAACGCCCGTCGGGGTCCACGCCATGACGGAAGGGCCAGCGGCGATCGGCACGGCCGAGACGGCAGTCACGCGAGCGTTCCACACGCGGGCCTCGTCGATCGCGCGCTTGAGGGCGCACGAGGGCTGGTCCGTGCCGTCGATGCCCACGACGATGCGATCGACGGGCGTGAACTTCTTGCCCGAGGTGTGGCGCGGAACCACGACGACGGGGCACTTGGCGTGCGCGGGCAGGGCCGAGGAGACGGTGCCAAGGAGACGATCGGCGAAGCCTCCCCCACCGCGCGAACCGACGACGATCATGTCGACCTCGGCGGAGAAGTCGATGAGGACGCCCGCCGGGTCGCCCGGCTCCGTCGAACCGGACACGTGCGCGGCGCCGCGCTCACGGGCCAGCGCCTTGGCTTCCTCGACGACCTGTTCGGCACCGGCCTTGAGGGCCTCGTCGTCGAGAACGGCGTACCCGCCGTCGAGGGCGGCGGCAGAGTAGGAGGCCAGCGCGTAGGTGCACAGGCAATGGATGCGCGCTCCGGTGCGCGCGCCGCGATCAGCGGCCCATGTGACGGCGGCAAGGCTCTCCTTCGAGCCATCGACACCGACCAGAATGACTTCGGTAGAACTCATCATGTCCTCCTCGTGGTGGCAGTCACTTATATTGTGCCGTATTTTGACGCTGCGCGAAAGCCCAAGAGGTCGTACACAAGACAATCGCCGCAGCCCGAGGGCTGCGGCGATTGTGAAGAGTTAACGCTGCTCAGTAGCGCACGTAGGTGGCGCCACCGCGCACCGGCGAGATCTGAGACAGGCGGCCGGGGACCGTCGCCTCAACCATCTGGCCGTTGCCGATGTAGATGGCGACGTGACCGGGGTAGGACACGATGTCGCCGGGCTGCGGGTCGGACACGATGGTGCCGCCAGCGGTCTGAGCGGAGGAGGAGTGGGGCAGGTTGATGCCAGCGGCCGCGTAGGCGTACTTGACCAGGCCCGAGCAGTCCAGGCCAGCGAGGGTCTCGCCACCGTAGACGTAGGGGATGCCGGTCAGGCCCAGGGCGACGGACACGATGTCGGAGCCAGCGGCGTTCACGGCGGCCTGGCGGGCGGAGGTGTCGGTCGAGGTGGCCTCGCCGCGGGTCTCCGAGCGCGAGGCGGCGCCTTCGGAGTTGTCGTTGGCGGCGGCGGGCGCAGCGGCGGGGGCCGGCTCCGGCT
>CABKMZ010000064.1 GCA_902373545.1 uncultured Actinomyces sp.
GGGTTCGCTGAGAGTGCCAACGTTCGTCGAGGGCATGCGATCACCTTTCGTTCACAGGGGTTGCCTGGGTGTTACGTGTTCGAGCATAGCACTTGTGTGACCAAATGTGAACATTTGGTGGTGGTAAGCACATGATCCGTGTCGTGTGGCGGTCGTGTTTTCCTTGACATGCCGGGCCTGGTGGCGTGTCTTCACGCGCGGTGTCAGGGCCGACGCGCCCTGACAGATGCGGCTCGTTCGCAGGGGTGCGTTGCGGCCCCTCGCCTGCTCGGCGCGCCCTCGCCTACCGGGCCACGGCCTCGTAGATCGCGCGCAGCTGGGCGACCGATGCACGCAGAGAGCGCTCGGCGTCAACCCAGGCGCGGCACGCCGCCCCACGCTCGGCTAGCTCCGCGTCCGACCATGCCAGCGCCTCGTCGATGGAGCGGGACAGGGCCCACGGCGCGCGCTCGGCGGTCAGCAGCGAAGCACCGGGCGCGACCATCTCCGGCGTCCCGCCCGTCCGATACGCCACCACGGGCACGCCGCACGCCTGCGCCTCCAGCAGCACCAGGCCCGCCGCCTCCTGCCGCCCCTGCGTTGGCTTCGTCGGCAAGACAATCACTCGGGCTCGGCGCACCCACTCGCGCACGCGCTCGCGCGGAAGGCGCCCGGTGAGCCTCACGTGCGCGGGTGCACTCGCTCTCAGAGCGGGAGCCAGGGGACCGTCGCCCACCAGAACCAGGCGATGCGGGCGGCGCGTCGCCAGCGCGGCGGAGGCCTCCACCAGATCATCGACGCCCTTCAGGGTGGACAACGCCCCCACGAACAGGACGACAGGGGTATCGGCATCTGCTGGCAGGAAGGCATCGACGAGGCCGTGGCCGGGCTCGGCGGGAACAGTGTTGCGCGCGGGGGCCGGAGTCCACCAGTCGGTATCCACGCCCTGGTAATGCACGGACAGGCGCGCCGGATCCGCGCCCGCCCCCAGGGCCACGTCCGCCAGGTAACGCGACACCGCCAGGAGACGCGTCGCCCCCTCGAAGGCCGCCCGACGATTGTGGGCGTTCCAGGCCGCGCCCAGGCCTCGCCCGAGCCTCGGGTACGCGTCCCCTCCATGCAACGTCACCACCAGGGCAGCGCCGCTCTCGCGCGCGGCCCCCACCGCCGGCAATGACCAGGTGGCCTGATGCTGGTGGATCACGTCCGGACCCCACGAGGACACCGCGCGGCGCATCGCGCCCAGGCCTCGTGCCTGGCGCAGCGCGCGCACGGGGAGGGCGGGGGAGAGCGCGCCGGGGGCGGCCTCGTGAATGGGCAGCGCGACCGACGAATCACTGACCCGCGCCGCCAACGTGAACACCCGCCAGTCGCACTCCGGCATGGCGAGCGCGTGCGCGACCGCGAAATACGTCGGGGGAACCAGCAGGGTTCCCTTCGTCAGGGCGACCTTCACGGCAGCCGCCCGACGCTGCGGGCGCTCGCGGCGCGCGGGGAAACGGGCATGTCACCATCCTACGGGCTGCGGAAGGCGACCTGGTGATTTAATGAACACATGACGACTGCACCTGCCCGCCCCGCCCGCTCGGGCGTGCTGCGCCAGGTGCTCACCCTGCTCAGTGGCACCCTCCTGGCCCAAGTCATCGCGTTCGTCGCCCAGATCGGCATCGCCCGCCTCTACACCGACGCGGACCTGGGGTACCTGGGGATCTTCACGTCCGCTGCCACGCTCGGCGCGGCCGTCGCGGGCGCCCGCTTCGACCTGTCCATCGTCCTGCCCGCCCCCGGGGACGAGGCCTCCGCCCGCTCCCTGTTCCGCCTGTCCTCGCGCTGCGTGCTCGCCGCTTCCGGGGTTGCCACGCTGGTTGCCGCGGCCTCCTGGCCGTGGGTGTCCGCCCGCTACGGGGCCGGGCTCGCCGGGTGGATGTTGACCGTCGGGCTCTCCGTGCTCTTCCTCGCCCAAGGGCAGGTCTGCTCCTACTGGCTGACCCGGCACCGGCGCTTCCAGGCGATCGCGTCGTCCTCCGTCGTTCGCTCCCTGGGTATCGCTGCCCTGCAGCTGGTGTGCGGCTTCGTCGCTGGCGGGGGCCTGGGCGCCGCCATCGGCGCGACCCTGGCGGGACAGGGGATTGCCGTGGCGTATCTGAGCTGGCGCTCCCGAGACGCCCGCCTCGCCGAGGCCTCGGACCCCTCCCTATGCGCCGTCGCCACCCGCTACCGGAAGATGGCGCTCGTCGGCGTACCCAACGTCGTCGTCGACGCGCTGCGCACCAGCGCGATTCCCATGCTCATCGCCTCGTTTTCGGTGGCATCGCTGGGGCAGTTCAACATGGCGTGGATGGCCCTCCAGGCTCCCGTCGCCCTCATTGCCGGGGCGCTGTCGCAGGTGTACCTGCCTCGCCTCTCCGATACTCCGCCGGGGCAGATGAGTGCTGTCGTGCGGCGGGTCGGGGGAGCTGCCCTAGGGTTCTCCATTCCCGTGTTCGCCCTGCTCGCCTGGGTGAGTCCCTGGCTCTTTCCCCTCGTCTTTGGGGCGCGCTGGGAGGCCGCCGGGTATTTCGCGCGCTCCCTGGCGCCCTGGCTGGCCCTGACTGTCGCCACCTCGCCGCTGTCCAATGTGTTCGTCGCGACCTATCGCCAGCGCCGGATGCTGGCCTTCGCCTGCGTGTACTGCGCCGCGCCCCTCGCGTGGCTCTGGTTGAGTCCCTACGGGATAGAGACCACGGTCGCCGTGCTGGGCGGCCTCATGGCGCTTCTGCTGGTGGGTATGTTGGCGATGGCTGTCCTGACGGCGCGCGCCTACGACCGCGGCGAAGGTGTGCGGCCGGAAGTGGTGTGACGGGCTTTCCTCAAAAGTCGCACGTAATTTCCATGTGGTCCATTTCTGTGTAGGGTCGAAAACCTTGATATTCTGCTATTTTTAGGAATGCTAAGAAAAGTTAGTGAACCCAAATTACGTGCGACTTTTTTGAGGAACCATCAGTAGGGGCGCAATTATCGGGTGGGCCGAGGCCTCGTGACTCGCCCGTCGGCCTCGTGAAACCCTTGTGAAACAGGCGATGTCGTCGCCTCCTGGCATGCCTCTCCCCCAAAAGTCGCACGTAATTTCCATGTGGTCCGTTTGTGGGCAAGGTAAAAAGTGTTGATATTCCGCAGTTTTTAGCGGCACTAAGAAAAGTTAGTGAACCCAAATTACGTGCGAGATTTTGGGGAAACTATTGATGTGTTGCTCGCGCGGCGAGGGCCCGCTCGTAGGCCTTGCGCAGGCGCGCGGCGCCCTCCTCCCACGTGGGGATTCTCGGGGCCTCGAACGCGTCGATGTCGTCGCGCGTGATGTGACGCAGGGCCGAGGCCAGGTCGCGTTCGGGGTCCTCCAGTACCCACGTGGGCGCCTGGTCGCCCAGGTACCGGCGGGCCTCGGCCAGGGGAGAACACAGCGCGGGCACGCCCGCTGCGAAGGCCTCCATCATCTTGTTGGGCGTAGACATGCGGTGGGAGAGACACCCGGACTCGATGAGGCACAGCGCCACGTCAGCCCCGCGCGTCATGGCCAGGACCTGCTCGGGCTGCACCGGTGGCAGGTGGTGGATGTTGGGGTGAGAGGCGGCGGCCCGCTCGACCTCGGGCAGCAGGGCGCCGGAACCGACGAAAACCACGTGCGCGCTTGTCACCTGCTCAAACGCGCGCAGAATCAGGGGAATGTTGCGTCCGGGCGCCAGGTATCCCGAATGCAGGTACAGGAGCGCGCCCTCGGGGATCCCCAGGCGCGCGCGCAGGTCGATGACCCCGTCCGCCCCCGTCGGGGCATTCGTCACGACGACGGGATCCACGCCCGGGTAGGCCTCGCGGTACCATTGCGCGATCGACTCGTTGACCACAGACACCACGTCCGCTCGCCGGATATAGCGGCGCTCGATGACGCGCTGGAGGCGCTGGCGCAGACCCGCCGACCCCACCGTCTCCGTCTCCAACTCGTGCGCGTTGTACGCAAACACCGCGCCCGTGCGCCTCGCCAACGCGTGCGCGAGGGGTAGCAGGAACAGGTTCTGCGCGGACACGGCCGCCACGCGCTGCCTCGCGAACCGCCGGTACACCCGAGCACCCCACGCCCCGACGACCCGCAGCCCGCCCAAGGGCGCACCCAGGGACGCGCCCCGAATCCGCGTGAGGCGGACGGTGGGGGCCACGGCCTCGTCGGTGGGGAGCGCGCCCTGATCGATGCCGACGACGTGCGTCTGCGAGAAAAGCGAGGATAGCGAGCGTGCGATCTTCACCAGCCGACCGGGTGAGGCCAGGTCAGAGGGGTAGAGCAGGAGGTTGAGCGCGCGATCCACGCCCCCATTGTAGGTGGGGCGGGGCACTACACTGGAGGGGATGAACGAGGCCAGAGCCAGAAAGGGGAGCCGCATGCGGATCGCGGTCGTCGGGATGGGCAAGATCGGGTTGCCGCTGGCGGTGCACTACGCGCGCGGCGGGCACAGCGTCGTCGGCGTGGACGTGAACCCGCAGACGGTGGATCTGATTAATGGGGGAGTCGAGCCCTTCCCGGGCGAGGTGCACCTGGCCGAGTACCTGCCCCCGCTGGCCTCCTCCGGCGCCCTGCGTGCCACGACCGAGTACGCCGACGCGATCCCCGGCGCCGACGCGGTCGTCATGGTCGTGCCCCTCGTCGTGGACGCCGAGAGCCGCCCCGACTTCACCATCATGGACGCCGCGACGCGTTCCATGGCCGCACACCTCACGCCCGGCACCCTCGTGTCCTACGAGACGACCCTTCCCGTGGGCACGACGCGCGGACGCTACAAGCCCCTCATCGAGGAGATTTCCGGCCTCGTCGAGGGGCGCGACTTCGACGTGGTGTTCTCGCCCGAGCGTGTCCTCACCGGGCGCGTCTTCGCTGATCTCGCCCGCTACCCGAAGCTCGTGGGGGGCCTCAGCGAATCCGGGGAGGCGCGCGGCGTCGCCTTCTACGAGGCCGTCCTCTCCTTCGACCAGCGCGACGACCTGCCGCGCCCCAACGGCGTGTGGCCCATGGGAGGGGCCGAGGCCGCCGAAATGGCTAAGCTCGCCGAGACCACCTACCGGGACGTCAACATCGGCCTGGCTAACCAGTTCGCGCGCTACGCGGACGCGGCCGGCATCGACGTCGCGCGCGTCATCGAAGCCTGCAACTCCCAGCCCTACTCCCACATTCACCGGCCCGGCATTGCGGTCGGCGGGCACTGCATCCCCGTCTACCCGCGCCTCTACCTGGCCGGCGATCCGGGCGCGACCGTCGTGTCGGCCGCGCGCGCCGCGAACGCCGACATGCCCGCCTACGCGGTCTCTCGCGCCGCCGCTCTGCTGGGATCCCTGGAGGGCCTGCGCGTGGCCGTCCTGGGCGCCGCCTACCGCGGTGGGGTCAAGGAAACCGCGTTCTCCGGCGTCTTCGGCGTCGTGTCGGCCCTTAACGAGGCCGGGGCGCAGGTGAGCGTTCACGATCCGCTGTATTCCGATTCTGAGCTGGCAGCTTTCGGCTGGGACGCCTACCAGCTCGGCGAAGAAGTGGACGTCGCCATCATCCAGGCCGACCACGCTTCTTATCGTGAGCTCACGCCCGGCGATCTGCCGGGCGTGCGCCTCCTCGTCGACGGGCGCGCTGTGACCGCCCCCTCGCTGTGGGCTGGAACCCCTCGCATCACCATCGGCGGGGGCGGCAACCCCACATGCTAGTCACCCTGGCAACCCGCACCTTTACACCGGAACCAACCGCCGCCGCGCTGCGCCTCGGCGCCCTCGCCCGCGCGCTCGCCGCGGGTGGAAACCGCGTGCGCGTCCTCACCTCGCGGCTTGCTCCCAGCGTCGCCCGCGATGCCGCCTCATCCGCAGACGACCCCCACGGCCCCACCCCACTCGAACGCGAAGGAGGTACCCAGGGCCAGGGGGCACCCGCGGAAACGGGGAACGGCGAAGGCGGCCACGGCCTCGTCGAGGTGCGGCGCGCGCCCGTGCTACGCGACAAGACGGGAGCAGTGCGCGGATACGTGTCCTACCTGTCCTTCGACCTGCCGCTCATCGCGCGCCTGCTGACCGGTGCCCGCCCCGACGTGGTCGTCAGCGAGCCGCCGCCCACGACCGGCGCGGCCGTGCGACTCGCGTGCGCCCTGCGGCGCCTGCCCTACGTCTACTACTGCGCGGATATCGTCTCCGACGCCGCCGCGCTCGCGGGCGTGCCGCACCCGATTGTGCGCGCGGTGGCTGCCCTGGAGTCCTTCGCGCTGCGCGGCGCCCGCAGCGTCATCGCCGTGTCCGACGGGGTCGCCCGGCGTGCGCGCGACCTCGGGGCGAAGCGCGTGGTCGTCGTCCCCAACGGCGTGCGCGTGCCCGAGGCCGTGGCGGGTGGCGTGCCCGAGGGCTTCCCCTCCTGCACCGGACCCGTCTTTGTCTACGCCGGCACTGTCGCGCACTGGCTGGCCCCCGAGGTGTTCGTCGACGCCTTCGAGCGGGCCCGCGCCAGCCTTGGGGATGCGAGCCTTGTCTTTGTTGGGCAGGGGAGCGGCTGGGAAGAACTGGCCGCACGCGCCCGCGGCGTCCACGGGGTGTGCCTGCGGTCCGCCGTCAGCGCCGACGAAGCCGACCGGTGGATGGCGCGCGCCACCGCCACGCTCGCGTCGCTGCGCCCCGGCGGATACGACTACGCCTACCCGACGAAGATCCTCGCCTCCCTGGCTCAGGGCACGCCCGTCATCTACGCCGGGCCCGGGCAGGCCGCCTCCGACGTGCGCGATGCCGGGCTGGGGGTCGCATGCTCCCTTGACGCTTCCCAGGTCGCCGAGGCCATGGTTGCCTTCGCCTCCGACGCCGTTACGTGGGCGGGAGCCGAGGGCGTGCGCGCCTGGGTGCGCGCGCACCGTTCCGTCGACGCGTCCTCGCGGGCGGCGGCTGCGGTGGTGTGCTCGGCCCTCTAGCGTCCGAGGCTGCTTCTGTCCCGTCGCGCGTTGCTTCGATGACGAGGTCCGCGTGGCAGCTCCGAGCTGTCGTGTTTTCAGCCGTCCCCCTTCCAGCTGCCCCCTTTCTGGGTGGGGAAGCGGGACTGGCCCAGGCCTCGTCCGTGAAGGCCTCCTGGGTGAAGGCGCAGAAGATTCGTGGCGCTGTCTCAGAACTCGCAAAACTGTGATGCTAGTTTGTGTCAGTCCATTCGTGTATCCATTCTCATATTTACAGTTACAACATAAGTAACTACAATCTCGATTGTCACATTAGCAACTTGAAGGATGACTATGCGATCTCCGTGGAGGAAACTCGCGGCCGGGCTCACCCTGGCGCTCGGCGCTGCCGTCGCGGCCCTGGTGCCGCCTGCGCACGCGGCCAACGGCATCATCATCGCCATCGACCCCGGGCATGGGGGATCCGACCCTGGCGCGGTCGCCAACGGCCTCAGAGAAAAGGACCTGACCCTCGCGGTCTCCCTGGCTCTCAAAGAAGAACTCGAATCCTACGACGGCGTCACCGTCGTCATGACCCGCACAACGGACGTGCGCCCGTCCGAAAACCTCGGCGTGGACCTGTCGAGCCGCGTCGAGATGGCCGCAGCTGCTGACGCTGACGCGCTCGTGTCGATTCACTTCAACTCCGCCTCGCCCATCGCGCGCGGCGCGGAGGTCTGGTACGGCAACTCCTCGTCCTACAACTATTGGACCCACACGAAGGGTCGTCAGCTCTCCAGTAACATCCAGGACGAGCTGACCTCGCTGGGGCTGGCCGACCGCGGCATCAAGACCCGCGACAACCCCTACTACGACTACCCGGATGGCTCCACGGGCGACTACTACGCGATCATCCGCCAGGCCCGTGAGGAAAACATGCCCGGCATCATCGTCGAGCACGCCTTCGTGACGTCCCCCTCGGATGCCGAGATGCTGCGCGACCCCGAGTTCGTGCGCTCCCTGGGTGTCGCCGACGCGACCGGTATTGCCGAGACCTACGGCCTGAGTAAGGGCACGTGGGAGAAATCGGGCGACTCCTGGCGCTTCATGCGCGGCGGCAAGGCTGCCACCGGCTGGTTCTCGGCTGGTGGGCGCTGGTACTGGGCGGGCTCCGACGGGCGCACCATCCGCGGATGGTCGACCATCAACGGTCGCCGCTACTTCTTCGATGACACCACCGCAATGGTGACGGGCTGGAAGCAGGAGAACGGCAAGTGGTTCTACCTGCGTTCCCAGGGTGACATGGCCACCGGCTGGGTGAAGGACGGGCGCTCCTGGTACTACCTGGACGGCCAAGGTGCGATGGCCACGGGCTGGCTGTCCTACAAGGGCAGTTGGTACTGGCTGGGTAAGTCCGGCGCAATGGCTATCGGGTGGACGGAAGTCGGCAACGACTTGTACCTCTTCGATGACGACGGTCGTATGCTCACCGGCTGGCAGCTGACCGAGGATGACAACGAATGGTACTTCATGCGCGGGAATGGTGTCATGGCCACGGGCTGGCTCCTTGACGGTGGCAAGTGGTACTACCTGGATGGCGAAGGCATCATGAAGACCGGCTGGATCAAGGTCGGCGGCGACTGGTTCCACATGAACGGCTCCGGCGTCATGAGCACTGGCTGGCTCGCCTCGGGCGGCTCCTGGTACTGGCTGGATCCCACCACCGGCGCGATGGCGACCGGTACGAAGACAATTGAAGGCCGCGAGTCCTCCTTCGCCTCCTCGGGTGCGTGGCTGGGCTACACGGACGGCAGCGGCGCTCCCGGAGCGGACGGCGCCTCCCGCTCCGGCTCTCGCGACGCGGTGACGAACGCGGAGGGCCAGCGCCTCATCATGACCGCGCCCATGGCCTCGCGCTCGCAGGTTATCGACGACATGGTCGACGCCTGGAACGACGCGGGCCGCCCCTACCCGTCGGAGCTGGCGGATGGTGGTGCGCCGTCGATCCGCGACTTCGCGGGCATCATCTACGACGAGGCCGTGGCTGAGGGCGTGTCCCCCGAGCTGGTGTTCGTCCAGTCCATGAAGGAGACCGGCTGGCTCCAGTATGGCGGCGACGTCGAGGTTGACCAGTTCAACTTCGCGGGTATCGGCGCTGTCGGCGGCGGCGCGGCGGGGGCTGAGTTCCCCGACGTGCGCACGGGCATTCGTGCCCAGGTCCAGCACCTGCGCGCCTACGCGGACCCGTCCGCGTCCGCCGATTCGCTGGCCTACCCGGTCGTGGATCCGCGCTTCTCTTACGTGCGTAAGGGCGCGGCCCCCGTCGTCGAGTACCTGGGCATCCAGGAGAACCCGAACCGCACCGGCTGGGCTGCCGCCCGCGGGTACGGCTACGACCTGGTGTCGATGCTGAACGCCTACTTCTAAGCGGCGTTTCTTCCCTTGACGAGGCCGGGGTCCGTCGCGCAGTTGAGCGCGGCTGGCCCCGGTCTCTGTGTGTGGGATCGGGCGTGTAGGCGGCATGCGGGCTGGGCGCGGTTAGTCGGCTGCTTGGCATGTGGGGTGGTGCATGCATGGAGTGGCGCGACACGCGGGCGTGAGCGTGAGTTTCCGGGGCGGGACGAGTGTTGTTGGCCGTCGGTGGCGATGCGCGGTATTGCAACGAAAAGGCTGCTAATCTGACAGTGTGTTTGCGGGTCGGATTCGTGCTTTTTCGGTCCCCGGCGATCCGAGGTGTCATTTCCCCTGGTCACAGCAGGTGCGACACGCTGGGCAGTCAGAAAGCACGGAGCACCATAAGGTGCATTAAGACTCAGCGCCAAGCGCGTAATTATTCTTCATGATGCGGCAAGTCAGAAAGAACGGAGCGCTATAAGGTGCATTAAGACATGTCGTCTCCCCGGAGGTATCGGAAGAACACCTGTCCGTCAGAAAGCACGGAGCGTCATAAGGTGCATTAAGACAGGCCGCAGGTGGTGTGGAGTGTGCCGTTGATTGGGTCAGAAAGCATGGAGCGCCATAAGGTGCATTAAGACCGCTGAGTGTTGTTGGTTCCAGTGCTGCCCTTGCTGAGTCAGAAAGCACGGAGCACCATAAGGTGCATTAAGACATGACCAAACAGTCATCCCTATCCTCAACCTTAATCTTGTCAGAAAGCACGGAGCACCATAAGGTGCATTAAGACGGCTCGCTTGACCTACATCATGGGGTCAAGCAAGGATCGTCAGAAAGCGCGGAGCACCATAAGGTGCATTAAGACGTATTTACGTTCAGCACTGGTCCTCCAAGTTTAGAATAGTCAGAAAGCACGGAGCGCCATAAGGTGCATTAAGACGTGGACGACTCGGACATGTAGGTGCGGACAACGCCGTGGCCGTCAGAAAGCACCGAGCGCCAAAAGGTGCATTAAGACTCAGACTCCCCATCGATGGCTGCGGCAATGAGGTAGTTCGTCAGAAAGCACGGAGCGCCATAAGGTGCATTAAGACGTGAGGAAGTAGTCATCGCCGTTGTACGACAGCCAGCCAGTCAGAAAGCACGGAGCGCCATAAGGTGCATTAAGACCCGCGACCGGACTGCGCTCCCACCGCCCCGCCTCGGGCGGTCAGAAAGCACCGAGCGCCATAAGGTGCATTAAGACGGGCTCGGGCCCACCAGGAGCCCTTGACATTCTCGTCAGAAAGCACCGAGCGCCATAAGGCGCATTAAGACCACGCAGTCATGAACCCGCGCGACAAGTCCTTACCGTCAGAAAGCATGGAGCGCCATAAGGTGCATTATGACACAATGAACAGCGAGCAATTGAGCTTGTTTACGAGGCGGAGCAGGTCAGAAAGCGCGGAGCGCCATAAGGTGCATTAACACCTTTTGAGTGAGATTAAAGTATCTCCTGGAGTTGTCAGAAAGCACGGAGCAGCATAAGGTGCATTAAGACACCAAATCAAGCACTGCTTCTGCGCGGGGCAAGCCATGCACTCTGTCAGAAAGCACTGGGGTTGTGCGCAAGTTGTTGACGGTTTGTTTATGCGGCTTTTGTCCAGGCCGCTTGGTGTAGTTCGTATTCGATGGGGGATTTGCCGCCCAGGCTGGTGTGGATGCGGCGGCGGTTGTAGAAGTCTTCGATCCAGGTGGCGACCCCGGTGTAGACCTGGTCGCGGGTGGTGAAGGCGCGCCGGTAGTAGTACTCGGTTTTGAGGGTGGCCCAAAAGGATTCGGCCATGGCGTTATCCCAGCACACTCCGGCCTGCCCCATCGACACTCTTCCTTTCACGGCGCGCATGTAGGCGGCCAGTTTCTGGGA
>CABKMZ010000065.1 GCA_902373545.1 uncultured Actinomyces sp.
AGCGCGACTCGTCCCGGCGCCACAGCGCCGGATCCAGCGGCGGCGCGTACACGAAGGTCGACCCCTCGGGGGCGCTCGCGGCCACGTCCAACTCCAGGTCGGTCACCACGGCCTCGTCCAGGAGAGGCAGAGTCTGCACGTAGACTTGGGCCCCGCCCGTGATCCAGATGTAGGGGGCCTGAGTGCGCGCTGTTTCCTCGCGCGCAACCTCTAGGGCCTCCTCAACGGAGGAGACGACGAGCGCGCCGGCGGCCTCGTACCCGGGCGTACGCGTGATCACGATGTTCGTGCGGCCCGGTAACGCCTTGCCCAGGGCCTCCCACGAGCGCCGACCCATGATGATCGGGCAGCCCATCGTGGAGTCCTTGAAGTGGCGGAAATCCGCCGGGACATGCCACGACATGGCCGTGCCCGACCCGAGAATCCCGTTGCTATCCTGCGCCCAGATCGCCGCGAGCTTCGTCATACGGCGACCGGTGCCTTGATCGTGGGGTGATGCTGGTAGTCCGTCACCGAAATGTCATCGAAGGAGTACTCGAACATCGAGGGAGCCTTCGTCAGCTCCAGGCGTGGGAAGGGGTAGGGCTCACGGCTCAGTTGCTCGGTCACCTGCTCGGTGTGGTTGGAGTAGATGTGGCAGTCCCCGCCGCTCCACACGAAGTCGCCGACTTCCAGGCCCGCCTGCTGGGCGAACATGTGGGTGAGCAGCGAGTAGGACGCGATGTTGAAGGGAACGCCCAGGAACATGTCCGCGCTGCGCTGGTAGAGCTGCAGCGACAGGCGGCCGTCGGCCACGTACAGCTGGAAGAACGCGTGGCAGGGCTCGAGGGCCATCTCGGGCAGATCGCCGACGTTCCACGCGGACACCACCATGCGGCGCGAATCCGGGTTCGTCTTCAGCGTCTCGAGGACCTGGGAGATCTGATCGATATGGCGACCGTCCCCGGCGTTCCACGAACGCCACTGGACGCCGTACACCGGGCCCAGCTCGCCGTCCTGGTCCGCCCACTCGTTCCAGATGCGGATGCCGTGCTCCTGGAGCCAGGACACGTTCGAGGACCCCGACAGGAACCAGAGGAGTTCGCCGACCACCGACTTGAGGTGCACGCGCTTCGTCGTGATCAGCGGGAAGCCCTTGGACAGGTCGTAGCGCAGCTGCGCCCCGAAGATCGAGCGCGTGCCCGTGCCGGTGCGGTCACCCTTGGGGGTGCCCTCACGCATAATGCGCGCCAGCAGGTCCTCGTACTGGCGGTCGACGGCGCTCACGTCAGTTGATCCGCTCGTTCGTCCACGTGTGCGAGGCCGGCAGAGCCTGGTCGACGACCGAGTGCTCGATCGTGCAGTTGCGCTTGATCGAGGCTTCGGCACGGCGCAGCAGGTCCGCGATCTCCTCGTCGGACAGGGCTGACATGTCCTGGACCAGCTCGACGTCCACGTGCGTGAAACGATCATTCTGCTGGTCGTAGTCGCCGGAGACACCGATGAACTGCTCGAAATCGTCGCCCAGGCGAGCCGCCATGCGCGCGTCCGAGCTCATCGCGTTGCAGCCCGCGATCGCGAGCTTGAGCAGGTCACCGGGGGAGAAGCGGCCCGGGCCGTGCCCGACCAGAATCTCGGCGCCATCCTGGTTGCGGGCGACGTACTCGCGCACGCCCGTACGCTGCAGATACAGAGACTTAGGGGTATCACTCATGGCTCCTATTGTGGCGTCAAAAGACCCCGCCCGCCCGAAATGCAACGCCGGGCGGGCGGGTTTCCTCGTAGAGCGTAGCGAAGGTTCAGCGATGCTCCTCCAGCCAGTTGGCGGCCAGCGCCTGCTCACGCTCCACGACGTGGCCCAGATGCGCCACAGCCTCCTTCTCAATGCGACCGCCCAGCAGCGGCACGCGCACCGACACGTTGCCGGTCACGACACGAACACTTCCCGCATCGGCCGGAGCCAGCGTGGACGTGGCCTCGACGGATACCGGGGCGCCGTCCACGGTCACGCGTGTGCGAGAACGAGCCCCGGCCTCGTCCCTGGTCCACTCCTCGGTGAAAGAGATGTGCAGCGCGCCCTTGACAAAGCGCGACGCGGCGGCGGGAAGCAGCTCGGGGCGCGCAGTGCCCGAGAACGTGATGCGCTCGCCCTCCACGGCCACCGACTCGCTGCCCTCGACGACGAAGGACCCGAAGCGTCGCTGCTGGTAGTCGGGGGTCAGGTACATGGCAACGACCTCCTCGACCGTGCCCGGATAGGAAACAGACTGCGTGAATTCCATGATTCTCCTTCTCGTGGAAGCTGCCGCCGAATCGTGGCCCGGCGCTCATTTACAACTAAGGACCGCCTTTGTGGCCCCGCTCCCACTAGAGTAGAGCCATGCGTAGCCTCATGCAGTTAGCTGAAGAAGCCTCTTCGACACCGCTGTCGGAGAAGGATATTGATTGGCTGCACCTGCTCCTTGCGGACTGGCAGGTGCTGGCCGACCTGGCGGCCGCCGACCTGGTTCTGTGGCTGGCCACAGACGACGGCAGATTCATCGCCGCCAACCACTGCCGCCCCGCCACGTCCACGACCGTCCACGTCGACGACATCATCGGCCTGCAC
The DNA here is from genome assembly GCA_902373545.1 of uncultured Actinomyces sp. GTDB lineage: Bacteria > Actinomycetota > Actinomycetes > Actinomycetales > Actinomycetaceae > Pauljensenia. The sequence goes on from CABKMZ010000065.1 coordinate 2,588, forward strand.
CTGCCTGCCGCCCGCGAAGTCGACCTGCGTCGCGCCATCCAAACCGGCCAGGTCGTGCGTGCGTCCGCCGCCCGCTGGGCCGGCACCTACTCGATGATGGAAACCTGCGTGCCCGTCTACCATGACGGGCGCGTCATCGCCGTCGTCACCCGCGAGGAGAACCTGTCCAGCCCCCGTCTGTCCCTGGGCTTCGAGGCGTGGACCATCGCCGCGGCCGACACACTGTGCCAGATGATCGCGCGCGGCGAATACCCCTACGACTCCACACCGCAGGTCACCGCTCACGGCGTGCCCCGCGTCCTGGACGGCGCGCTCTTGCTCGACGCCGAGGGCCGCGTCTTGCAGGTCACCCCCAACGCGGTGTCCTGCCTGGCTCGCCTGGGCATCCGCCACGACGTCAAGGGAAAGGTCCTGGCTCAGGAAGTCACCGACGTGATCGGCGAGGGCAGTTTCATCGAAGAATCGATGGCCGTCGTCGTCATGGGCCGGGCCTCCTGGCGCGTCGAGATCGCGGCACGCGCTTCCACCATTTCGATGCGCGCGTTGCCGCTCCAAAACGGGCGCAAGCGCCTGGGCGCCGTCATCCTCCTGCGCGATGTGTCCGAGGTTCGCCGCCACGAGCAGGAGCTCATGACGAAGGACGCGACGATCCGCGAGATCCACCACCGCGTCAAGAACAACTTGCAGACCGTCTCCGCGCTGCTGCGCCTTCAGTCGCGCCGTTCCGACGAGGACGCCGTCAAGGTCGCCTTGGCCGAGGCCGAGCGACGCGTGCAGGCCATCGCGACCGTGCATGCCGCCCTGTCCCAAAACGTCGACGAATCCGTCGACTTTGACGAGGTCGCCCGCACGATCGTGCGCATGGCCGGCGCGATCGCGTCCACGGACCACGCCGTCGAGGTCATCACGACGGGCACTTTCGGCACCATTTCGGCCGACCAGGCCCAGGCCCTGGCGACGGTCCTCAACGAGCTGGTCGCCAACTCCGTCGAGCATGGCCTGGCCGACCGCGACGGCCGCATTGAAGTGTGTGCGCAGCGCGATAACCTGTCCATGAAGGTCACGGTCGCGGACGACGGCGTTGGCTTCGTGCCGGGGACGCCCATGAGTGGCCTGGGAACTCAGATCGTTCACCAGATGGTGCGCGGCGAGCTCAGGGGATCTATCGAGTGGGCGCCTCGCGAGGGCGGTGGCACGCTCGTCACGCTGCACATTAACCTTGATCCCGCCTGAGGCGAGTCGGCCCCTGGAGAGCATGAACGAGGCCGGGGATCCTTCGTGGATTCCCGGCCTTCGTGGTGGGTGGGCGTGGTCAGCAGCCGGCGCGGCGTGCGCGCGCGGCGCGGCGCTTGAGGGAACGGCGTTCCTCTTCGCTCATGCCGCCCCACACGCCGGAGTCCTGGTTGTTGTCGATGGCCCACTGCAGGCAGATGCCCTTGACGTCACATTCGCGACACACGGCCTTGGCCTCGGCAACCTGGCTGATGGCGGGACCCGTGTTTCCAATGGGGAAGAAGAGTTCGGGGTCAACTGTCAGGCATGCTGCCTTGCTGCGCCAATCCATGAGTGTGCTCCTTGCGTTACCGTGCGTCGTAGGGATTTTGTTTTTTCGTCTGCCAGTGTCCGCCAGCTGGGGTGCTCGCGCAAGATGTCTGGACAAATAATGCGGGGACGCACTATGTGCCTAGTCACGGTGAGCGAAAAAGCTGGGACTTAGGTGTTAACTGACCCGCCGGTCAGTTGGATAGTTGTTAGGGTATCACCTTCGCAGATCAGCCCGCGCGAGGGATTCCACGGGTGTGCGCAAATTGATAGGGGGTACTTGTGGCATACACGCATGAGGGCCCGAATGACGTTGTCCGAAGGGTTGAGCGCGAGCATGCGGTGTCCGTCGCGCCTTGCGATTCTGGTCCATGCGGACTCGGGAATAATCTCGGTAATTGTGGGGGGAGCCCAGCCTGCGACGTCGTGGAGCTCGGCGAGGATGTCGGCGTCGGACTGCGTCCCGATGACGACCCAGGGTATGTCCTGTTCCCAGCGCACCGGCGTCAACTCCGGGCCAATGAGGGCCGGTGAGGAACCATTACTGACCAACGCGGCGGCCTCGTCGCAGGAGGGGATTTGCCACAGGCGCATCGTGTCCTCCTCGCGCCGGGGGAGCGCAGCACCCGGGGGCGGGTCGAGGGGAACGCAGGCCAGGGCGGTGGGCTCGCCGGGGCGCGCCAGGAGCGCCTGGCCGTCCTCGAGCGCGCGCACCTCGCTCGGAAGGATCCCTGCGTGCAGAGCTTCGTCGACGTCCCGGGCGCGCACGAGGCGCATCGAGAAAGCACCCATGGCCGAGGAAGAGGACGAAAAACGTCCCGAGAAGGCCGCGACGATGATGACACCGGCGCGCGTGGCCCGAGCCAGCAGCGAGGACCACAGCTCCTCGGCCTGGGGAAGCGAGAGCGACTGGGCCAGGGCCGAGCGCAGTGCGGGCACGTCTGTCAGCGCCAGTACAGCCGGGCCGTGCTCGCAGACATTCTCGAGCAGGTCGATGGCCCCCACGTCCCTGGGGGACAGCATCGTTAAGGCGCCGGGGGTGGCCTCGCCGATGACGTGCAGGGGAAGACCGGTCGCCCGGGCGATCCTGGTAGCGATCGAGCGCGCCCACCGCGCTGCCTGGGTGGCCTCGTGGGCGCTGGTCTGGATCTGGATGCTACCCCCGTCCCACAGCAGGGGAACGTGGGCCTCGATGCCCTCGATCATCCCGAGTGCGACCGCGGGACGACACTCCCTCTTCCCGAGGCCAGCCCCGCCAACGCTCGACGCAGGGAGACCGAGCGCAGGGACCACGGCCTCGTCGATGTCGCTCCACGACAGGGATGCGGGCAGCGCGGGCGCCCACAGCGGCTCGGCGGAGGAGAGCGGCCAACGCCGCGAGCAATCGGCGACGACCGAGGCGACGTCGGACATGTAGGACAGCTGCAACTCGCCCACGTCCGCTAGAACGGCCCGGCCCGGCACTCGCGGCAGCGACGAGGCCCGGGCGTCTCCGAGAATATCCGTGGAGTCGGCGCCGCTGACGCAGCGCAGGGCCAGGCGGATATCCATGTTGGCACGCATGGTCGCGTTGATCGCGCCCGAGGGGCGCTGGGTCGCGGCGATCAGGTGCAGGCCCAGGCTGCGTCCCTGGGCAGCCAGTCGCATCAGGACGTCCATCGCGCCCGGGTGGGTGTCGGCCAGGACGCGGAACTCGTCGATCGCGACGACGAGACGAGGCGGGGGCGGGGGCACGCTGTCGGGCTCGAGGTCGTGGGCGCGCTCCCAGGCGGCCAAGTCGGGCAACCCGAGCTCGGCGAGCTCGGCCTCGCGTCGGCGCAGGAGCGAGGAGATCCCCTCGAGCGCGCGGGAGGTGGCCCCGGCGTCCAGATCGCTGAGCAGTGCCTGCGTGTGGGGCAGGTGCGCCAGGCGGGCGAAGGTAGAGCCGCCCTTGTAGTCGATGAGGATGAAACGCACGCGGTCCGGGCAATAGCAGTGCGCGATCGAGGCCAGCCATCCCAGGAGAGCTTCCGACTTACCCGACCCCGTGCAGCCGGCGACCAGGGCGTGCGGGCCGTCCGATACCAGGTCGAGGCACACGGGGCCTTGGGCCGATTGCCCGATGACGACGCCGAGCGTCCCCGTCTCGGCTCGGGCGCTGCTGGGCTCCCAGTCCACGCGCGTGGGTAGCGCGTCTGACGCGTTCGTGCGGCACACGGTCCACCACCACAGAGCCGAGACCGGGCACTCGTCGGTGACGCACACGCGGGCGCACCACGAGGGCAGCTCGGCGACGCTGCGCGCGTAGCCAATGTGAAGCACGCCGGTGGCGCACTCCTTCGCGCCGCGCACCGCGCAGTAGGGACAGTCCTCCCTGTCGCTGACGTGGATGTCCACGGCCTCAAAGCCCACCAGGACGGGCGCGTGAGATCCCCACCAGACGCGCGCCCCGCCCACTTGGGCGGCCACCTGCCCCGCGCACCACAGCGCACACTCGGCACCATGTTCGCCGACGATGCCGATCGAGGAGGCGTCCCCCTCCTGCGCGCTGGAGGCGGGAACGCCGAGTGTGACGCGCCGACTGAGCCTCGTGGCCCGTCCCGGCCAGACCGCCGCGCGGCACGAGCGAGGGGCGGTGCCCGAGCTTGGCAGCGAGGCGAGGACCAGAGCCAGGGCCGATCCGTCCCAGCCGCGTCGGCGCACGAGCGCGCGCCGAACCGCCCAGATCGCGCAGACGCTCACGAGCACGCCCAGGGTGGCGCCCAGCGTCCACCACAGCGCCGGGGGCACCGCGACCGAGCGCAGACGCCAGGCCATGAGCGAGACCATGACGGCCACGGAAATCAGCGGCGCCCCGCGTAGGAGAGAGGATCGGGAAAGGCCGCGACGGCCTCGTCGATCACAGCCCGGCCAGTCCAGTGTGCGAGGCCGTGGCCTCACTTCGAGGACGTCCTCGCCCAGGCGCAGGCGCCTGCCCGGTCCGAGGCGTTGGCGCGGCCGCAGGCGAGCCCACCGGCGCGCTCTCGTGCGCACCCGGATCGAGGGGGCGCCCGGCGACGTACGCAGGCGCGCCCGCCCGGCATGCGTGGAAAACTCGGCGTGCTCGCGCGCGACGCTGGCGCACGACAGGGGCACGTCGCCGGCGCGGCCGAGGGGACCCGGGGCCAGGACGAGGCCGACGTCGGGTCCGTCGACGCACGCCAGGTGCAGGTCGGTGCGCAGTGCTGCGCGTGCCAGACATCCGATGGTGCTCATGCATCCACGATCACGCCGTGCCCGCGCTCGTTCAAGCGGTGGGGTGCTCCCTGTGGATAGCGCTGCGACATACTCCTGGCCTGTGGATAACCGGCAGGGGCGGGCCAGGGTGTGGATAACGCCACCCGCGGGGCTCGTGGCTGTCCTGCCCCCTGACCGAGCAAGCCGCGAAATGCAAGAATGGACCCCATGCATGACGACACGTTCGAGACGACCCGCGAGACCTACAACGACCTCGTGACCCGCATCAACGAGGCCCGCGCCGCCTACTACGACCGTGATTCGCCGACCCTTTCGGACGCGGACTATGACCGCATGTACCGCGAGGTCGAAGAGATCGAGGAGCGCTACCCGCAGCTGCGCGGCGCCGACTCGCCCACGATGAGCGTGGGCGGCAGCGTCGACTCCGGGTTCTCCGAGGTGCGCCACCTGGCCCAGATGATGTCCCTCGACGACGTGTTCTCGCTCGAGGAGCTCGCCGGGTGGGAGACCCGCATGGCCGAAGCCACCGGCATCGCCGACCTCGAGATGACGACCGAGGTCAAGGTCGACGGCCTGTCCATCAACCTCCTGTACGAGAACGGTCGCCTCGTGCGCGCCGCGACCCGAGGCGACGGTTACGTCGGCGAGGACGTCACCGCTAACGCCCGGACGATCAAGTCGATTCCGCAAACCCTGAGTGGCACCGTCCCCGCCCGCGTCGAGGTGCGCGGCGAGGTCTACTTCCCGGTCGCCGACTTCGCCGCCTTCAACGAGGCCCGCGTCGAGGCCGGGGAAAAGACCTTCGTCAACGCGCGCAACGCTGCCGCCGGATCCCTGCGCCAAAAAGACCCAGCAGAGACCGCCAAGCGCCCCCTCGCCATGGTCGCCCACGGCATCGGCTTCGTCGAGGCCGGGGAGGACTTCACCGAGCCGACCACCCAGATGGGCTGGTACGAGCAGCTGCGCGACTGGGGCCTGCCCGTCTCACCCTACACTCGCCTGCTGACGGGCCGGGCGGCCATCGAAGAGCGGATCGCCGAGATCGGCGCGGACCGCCACGGCCTCGTCCACGAGATCGACGGCGTCGTCGTCAAGATCAACGACCTGGACCTCCAACGCTCCCTCGGCTCGACCTCGCGCACGCCGCGGTGGGCGGCCGCCTACAAGTTCCCGCCCGAGGAGGTCCACACGCGCCTGCTCGATATCCGCGTCCAGGTGGGCCGCACGGGCCGCGTGACCCCGTACGGCGTCATGGAATCCGTGCTGGTCGCGGGCTCGAACGTCGCGCGCGCGACCCTGCACAACGCCCAGGAGGTCGCCCGCAAGGGCGTGCTTATCGGCGACCTCGTCGTCTTGCGCAAGGCGGGCGACGTGATCCCCGAGATCGTCGCCCCCGTCGAGGACGCGCGCAACGGCTCCGAGCGTCCCTTCGTGATGCCCGCGCAGTGCCCCTCCTGCGGGACTGCGCTCGTCCAGGAGAAGGAGGGCGACGTCGACCTGCGATGCCCCAATAAGGGCGCATGCCCCGCGCAGATCACCGAGCGCCTCGCCCACGTGGGCGCCCGAAGCGCCCTGGACGTGGAGGGCCTCGGTGACGAATCCGCGCTCGCCATGACCCAGCCCGAGAACGACCGCGACGAGGTGGCCGCCGCCCTGGTTGCCGGGCACAGCGTCACCCTGGAGGACGGCACCGTCCTCACCCTCGAGGGCGGCCGCGAGCTGCCCCACGGCGAGCAGATCACCCGCGCCGAGGAACTCCTGCCCGCCGCGCAGGCCCCCGCTCTGCGCACGGAGGCCGCGCTCTTCGATCTGCGCGCCGAGGACTTGCGCGACGTCATGGTGTGGAAGCCCGTCAAGAAGAAGGGCGAGGAAACCGGGGACTGGAAGCAGGTCCGCTACTTTTGGACGAAGGCCTACAAGCCCCGCAAGCTGCGCGGGCAGACCGTCTTCGAGCCGATCGAGCCCAGCGCGTCCAAGGGCACCGAGAAGATGCTCGCCGAGCTGGACAAGGCCAAGAGTCAGCCCCTCGCGCGCGTCCTTGTCGCGCTGTCCATCCGCCACGTCGGCCCCACGGCGGCCCGCGCGCTGGCAGAGAAGTTCCTGACGATGGATGCTCTGCGCGCCGCCTCGGTCGAGGAACTGTCCGCGGTCGAGGGCGTGGGCGAGGAGATCGGCCGCTCCCTGCGTGAGTGGTTCACGGTCGATTGGCACCTGGAGGTGCTGGAGGCGTGGGCGCGCGCGGGCGTGCGCATGGCCGACGAAGCGCCCGAGCCGGCCTCGGACGTGCTCGCGGGCCTCACCATCGTCGTGTCGGGCGCGATGCCCGGGTACGACCGCGAGGGCGCCAAGGAAGCGATCACCTCGCGCGGCGGCAAGGCCGCGGGTTCGGTCTCAAAGAAGACCTCGCTCGTGGTCGCCGGCCCGGGCGCGGGTTCCAAGGAAAAGAAAGCCAAAGAGCTGGGCGTCCCCGTCATTACCGAGCAGCAATTCGCCGACCTCCTCGAGGGAGGCCTGCCAGCCGTCGGCCTGTGACGTGAGGGAGGCCTGCCAGCCGTCGGCCTGTGACGTGAGGAAGGCCTGGCCGTCGGCCTGTGACGAGGCCGGGGCTCAGACGAGGGGCTCGAAGGGGCCCAGGAGCACCTCGCCGACGCGGGTGAGGGTCGAGCGCTTGTCCCACTCGTCGATGGTCAGGCGGCGTGCCGTCGTCAGGTCGTTCGCGAAAATCTCCTCCATGCGCGCGGCGAGCGGGCGCGAGAAGAACTGCAGGCAGACCTCGTAATTGCCCCGCATCGAGAGGTGATCGATGTTCGCCGTCCCGATCGTCGACCAGCGCCCGTCCACCGTCATCGTCTTGGAGTGGACCATCGCGTGACGGTAGAGCCAGATCTCCACGCCCTCGCGCAGCAGCTCGCCGTAGTAGGGGCGCGCCACCCAGTCAGCCATGATGTGATTCGAAAACTCCGGGATCAACACCTGCACGCGCACACCCCGGCGCGCGGCCGCGATCAGGGAAGCCAAGACCTCGTGATCCGGGATGAAATACGCCGTCGTGATCAGCACGCGATCCGTCGCGCGCTCGATCGCGTCAATGTACATGCCGCGAATCGGATACAGCAGCGAATGAGGCAGGTTGAACTGCGCGGTCACGTCCGCGCTCCACGCGCGTGCCCCCTGATCGGGTAGAACCGGCGAATCCGCCGGGCGGAAATGGTTCCAAAAATCCACGAAACCGTTTTCCAGCTCCCACACGGCCTCGCCCGTGATGCGCACGTGCGTGTCACGCCACTCGTTCGCAAACGGATCGCCGATGTTATAGCCGCCCACGAAACCCACCTCGCCGTCCACCACCAGGATCTTGCGGTGATCCTGGCCCGTGCGGCGAATATTGAACGTAAAGAAACCGGAACGCAGCGTCGGGAACTTGCGCACATGCAAGTTCGGCATGTCCGGGAACTCGTAGAAACGCGGATCCTGGTTCAGGACGCCGAAACCGTCCCACACGCAAAACACC
>CABKMZ010000066.1 GCA_902373545.1 uncultured Actinomyces sp.
CTTCTTTTGAGAAGCGCCAGACCATCAGTGAATTCATGGAGCACACCGAGCCGGTCTTCGTGGAGTTTATCGCCGATGTTGTGCGGCGCAATAGCGGCGACGAATTGTATTACTTCAGGAATGAGTCGCTCACGGGGTGTGAGGACGGCGCTGGAGCTCGTTTACACTCCCTGCTCTTTAGTGTGCGTATGGATGGTGATGGGCATCTTGCTGAGTCGTCGCACATTTTGGAGGAGGCGGGCTTTGTGCCCCCGCCGGAGTTTGTTGCCGACGAGCACGCGACGATGAGGTGGGTGCGTCCAGGTGATGCCGACACGATGACGGTCGTGTATTTTCCGAACGAGGGCTTCAGCATCGCGTACGAGACCGGCTGTCACCCGCTGGGGGAGCTGACCCTGAAGGATTACCGGCAGATACTCAAGGACTGGGATCCGGTCGAACGTTTCCCCGACATGACTGTCATGGAAGGGACCTTCGGTCGATCCTCCCAATCGGGGACTCAGAGCGAGGGGCGCGAGTGAGGGGGCGTGACATGATGCGTCGGTTTGTGGGGGCGTTGTGCGTGCTTGCGTGTGTGGCGTTGGTGGGGTGTGTTCCTTCTGGGCGGGAGTGGTTTGATCCGCCCGAGGGTAAGGCTTCTTTTGAGAAGCGCCAGACCATCAGTGAATTCATGGAGCACACCGAGCCGGTCTTCGTGGAGTTTATCGCCGATGTTGTGCGGCGCAATAGCGGCGACGAATTGTATTACTTCAGGAATGAGTCGCTCACGGGGTGTGAGGACGGCGCTGGAGCTCGTTTACACTCCCTGCTCTTTAGTGTGCGTATGGATGGTGATGGGCATCTTGCTGAGTCGTCGCACATTTTGGAGGAGGCGGGCTTTGTGCCCCCGCCGGAGTTTGTTGCCGACGAGCACGCGACGATGAGGTGGGTGCGTCCAGGTGATGCTGACACGATGATAGTTGTGTATTTTCCGAACGAGGGCTTCAGCATTGCGTACGAGACCGGCTGTCACCCGCTGGGGGAGCTGACGCTGGAGGAGTGCTGGCAGATACTCGAGGACTGGGATCCGGTCGAACGTTTCCCCGACATGACTGTCATGGAAGGGAGCTTTAGGCAATCCCTTCAATCGGGGACTCAGAGCTGAGGGCTTGTCCGCCAGCCCTCGGTCGTGAACTGGCACATAGGCAGCGCCCCGTTGTGTGAATACCACCATGAGGTGTCTGTGAAACAGTAGACACAACGGCGACGGAATGTGCGAGGGCGGGGGATGGGGCTACTAGCGTGGAAGAGGCGCGCACATGGAGCCTGTCCACCGGTGGCTAGCTGATTCTCACGTCCCTGGCGGGCGTCGCCAAGAGCCTTGACGTTGCCTGACGGGCCTGCCCACGCTATGCGTGCGGCGGTATCCCGTCCTCGCGTTCGGCAAGAATGCGTTCAATGTCTGCATCCGGGAGGGGCTTACCCGTTGCGTCTAGTAGGCCGTGACGCTTCAAGTACTGATAATACGGATCAGCAAAACGAGGCAGAGGAAACGGCAACAAATACACGACCCCGACCACAAGCGCTAACAAAGCGATGAAGAGCAGAACCCTCACAATAAAGACAGGGGCACCAATTGGTTCGAGAAGAAGAGCGATTCCTCCGAAGAAGAACCAGAGGCCGACGCAGGGGCGCAGCATCGCCTGGGCGTTGCGCGTGGGGGACAGTGCCGCAGACATCCTCCGCCACGATCTGGCAAGCGGCGAGTCTGTGTATGTCTCGAGCCACCACGCATGAATAAGGAGGCAGCCAAACACCACGCAGCCGATTCCGCTCCACATGTTTCGTGTCCTTTCCGAGCGCCTTGCACGCTCCGTCAGCTGTATGGTCCCGTGAGTGGGTACGCGCGCAGCGTTGGGTTATTCCAGTTGCTCATGGTCTCACGTGGGCTCTCTCTGGGATGACTCGAGGTAGCGTGCGGATGCTTCGATGTCGGCTTTATTTTCGTCGTCGATTTCTCGAAATGCACTATCCGCGCCATCTATTCCCTCTTGTATGAAGCCCAGGATTTGCGCGATGTCACTCGCGGCCTTCGTGATCTTGGCGATCTTCTCATCCAGGGAAGCTTGATGTTCGCTGCCTGTTGCAGGTGAATCAAGCGTGATCTCATTCAGTGTCGTCTGTGCAGCGTCGGCGTCTTGTTGGGCTTTCTTAACTTCCCCGAAGTCCCACGAAATCATGCGCGTTCACCACCCTTTGCATCGTCGGCGGGGGGCGTGAAGAGTTGGGCAAGTTGGCCCCATAGGACGGTTTGGAGGACGGGCTCCATGGTGGCTTCTTCGCCGGAGGATTCACCTCGTGGCGGGGTGACCAGGTAGGAGCCTGAGGGAGTGGAAAGGACATTCAGGGCAGCCCAGGGGATTAGGCCGTCGGGGGTGATGTTGTCGCGTGTCCAGGTGGTGTATTCCCATTGGCGGTTGAGCAGGGCCTGGGAGAAGAGGGAGTCGGAGGGGCCGAAGGTGGTGAGGTGCTCCAAGATGGCTTGTGCGGTGTCCAGATCGCCGTCGGTAGCTGCACCGATGAACTCAGAGGGCAGATAAGGGGGTCCATCGAAGGCCTCGGGGCGCGGTCGCAGCGGAGAATTCGCGGCGACGACGTGGGGAATCTCCTCGGTGTCGATACGGTAAATGTGGATCTTTTCCCCGCGCGCGCGGGCGACGGTCGCGTAGGGGCGGGACAGCCAGATCCGCAGGTTACGGTGGGTTGGGTGTGTAGGGGTCAGGGACGCCATCGTCATGATGGCACGTGCCCGTTTCATAGACTCCCACAGTGCCAGTGCGGTCTCGCTGAAGGCATTTTCGTCGACAACGGCTGTCGAGCTAAGGTTCAGGTCACGTGCGGTGTCGAGCTGCTCAGCCTCGGGGATACGGCGCGATGCCAGAGACAGGAACGACATAGCCTGCTCGACGGGCAGGCTCAGGGTGGGGCGGAAGGAGTCGGTGGGGCTCATAGGGCAACCTCGATGGTGGGAACGATGGTGACGATGTCGTCGGCGACGAGGGGAAACTGGTCAGTCGTTGCCGTCGCCGTCACCGTGATGAGGAAGCGCTGGCCGCCCTGGGTGCGGTGGACCCACGCCCACTGGCACATAGTGATGGGTACGGTTTCTTCGATGTAGATACCCGTGCGTAAGAATGACCCGCGCGGGGCGGCGGGCCACGCCATGTCTTCGAGCATGATGAAACCGCCGATGGTGTCACGGATGAGGCGCGCCGAGTCGGCCAGGACCATCGCGTCGTCCTGGTCGTCGGGGATGGACGAGGCAATGGCTACGATCGTGGCTGCAAAGCTGTGAGTGGGGTCTAGAGGACCGGCCAAGCCACCAAGGACACGCGTGCCTGCCTGCGTGCCAGCCGGGGTAATGGCAGCGAAAGCCTCCTCGGGCAACGCAGACCACCGATCAGGAGCCTGATAAGAACAAGTCATGAGGACGTATCTCCTTCGCGTTCGGCAAGAATGCGTTCAATGTCTGCATCCGGGAGGGGCTTACCCGTTGCGTCTAGTAGGCCGTGACGCTTCAAGTACTGATAATACGGATCAGCAAAACGAGGCAGAGGAAACGGCAACAAATACACGACCCCGACCACAAGCGCTAACAAAGCGATGAAGAGCAGAACCCTCACAATAAAGACAGGGGCACCAATTGGTTCGAGAAGAAGAGCGATTCCTCCGAAGAAGAACCAGAGGCCGACGCAGGGGCGCAGCATCGCCTGGGCGTTGCGCGTGGGGGACAGTGCCGCAGACATCCTCCGCCACGATCTGGCAAGCGGCGAGTCTGTGTATGTCTCGAGCCACCACGCATGAATAAGGAGGCAACCAAGTACTAGACAGGCGATTCCAGTCATCACGTTACTTTTTCTTTCCGAAGAAACTAAACACCCCGTCGACTACTTTGTCGTTGAACCAATCAGCCGCTGCGTCGGCTACCTTACTTGTTACAACTCCTCCGACGATGCCGCCCACGACTCCTCCGACGACAATGCCGACGGGTCCGCCCGCCGCGCCGATCGCGGCTCCCAGCTGCGCGCCGTAGGTCGCGCCGGCCCAGCTGGCGGCACCAGTCATGACTCCCCTGACTCCGGCACGCGTGATCTTCTCACCTTCACCCATGTCCGGATGGTTGATGGTGTCGGACTGGTAGGAGTTGTAGGCGTTGATGCCGCCTTCTGCGACGGCGCCGACGACACCGGCTACCTTGCCGACCTTTTCGAGTCCTTCGACGGCACCGGGTATCTTCGGAGCCTCGCCCGCGCGGTGCCTCGCGTATCGCGTCCAGTTGGACAGGTCGCCTTTCGCGGTGAACTGTTTCCACTTCGATAACTGCGCAAAGCCCTCGGGAGGGGCATAGTGGCCGTTATGGAACCACGCGTGCCCCGCGCGCCACACGTTGCTAGCAAGGTCAGACCAGCCGCCTAGGGCACTCGTCGTCGAAGCAGCGGGGTGTTCGGAATTGGGAATGTAGCTCCCCTTGAGCTGCTCCATGAGCGCCTGAAGGGTTTTCTCCCACACGGATGTGTCCACGTTGGCAAGAGCGGTGGAAAACTCTTGCTCGGCGGTACGGTGCAGGCTTTGAGCATAATTGAGCTGCGAGAGAGCGGAGTAATAGGAGCTCCTGTGCTCCGACGGCGCGTTTTCCTGAACTGTGACCGTGCAATTCGTGTAGTCGCCGCTGACCGAGAGGCCACCTGCCTGCGCGTTGGTGACGACCGTTTGATACTTCTCGCGCACGACGCCCATCGCGCCCGCGAAAGCACTAAGGGCTGAACGAAGCTTCGCGGCTTGCGCGCTTACGTCCGCGCATACGTCGGAGAGATTCGAGTAATCGTCCGTGATGGCCGGGATACACATCGCGCTTTGATGCGACATGAGGTCCTTCGCCCCTCGGATGTTGATATCGGCGTCGGTCAGATTCTGGTCAAAAGTAGTGAACTGAGAATCAGCTGCCGATGCGGCGTCGGGTTTTACCGAGAAAGCCCACGAGAACGATTGCGCCGCGTTCGGGTTTGGGCCGGGCGAGGGAGATGGCGTACTCATCGTGCTGCCTCACAGAATGTGTGTTCCATGGGGATCTCCCGATTGTCCTGTCGTGCATCAATCCCTGACGATCGGTACTCTACTCCGTGTTGTCAAACAGGGCGCGGGTCACGTCCATGCTCTGGAACGAGGCTCCGTTTTGTGGCTCTACAATCGATGTCTGCAACGTTTGTTACCTGACTGAGTGGCGCGCCAGCATCCATCGACGACCTCCGAGTCGGCCAAGACCGCCGCGTCGTCCTGATCGTCAGGGACGGTGGAAGCCACGGTCATGAGCGTGGCCGCGAAGCTGTGCGTGGTGTCGATGGGACCCACCGCACCGCCCAGCACGCGAGTACCCGACTGGGAGTCAGTCGGGGCGATAGCCGCGAAAGCCTCCTCGGGCAACGCAGACCACCGATCAGGAGCCTGATAAGAACAAGTCATGAGGACGTATCTCCTTCGCGTTCGGCAAGAATGCGTTCAATGTCTGCATCCGGGAGGGGCTTACCCGTTGCGTCTAGTAGGCCGTGACGCTTCAAGTACTGATAATACGGATCAGCAAAACGAGGCAACGGCAGGGGCAACAGGTACACCACGCCAATAACGAGGGGGACTGAGCCAAGGAACGCGAACAGGGTAATGAGCGGTGTCGGTGCGCCGACCTCCTTGAGGACCACAGCTACTCCTCCGAAGACAAGCATGAGCCCGGTGCAGGGACGCAGCATCGCCTGTGCGTTGCGCGTGGGGGACATTGCCGCAGACATCCTCCGCCACCATCTGGCAAGGGGCGAATCAGTGTACGTCTCCAGCCACCACGCATGGACAATGAGCGCGCCGAGAACCGCTCCCGCAACAGAAAACCACATATCGCTATCCTCCAAACCACTTGGCGACGGGACTCACCACGTAATCGTTAAACACATCAGCAAATACACCGCCGGCCTTGCTTGCTACGAATCCGCCGACGACACCTCCGACGACGCCTCCGACAACAATACCGACCGGTCCGCCCGCCGCGCCGATCGCGGCTCCCAGCTGCGCGCCGTAGGTCGCGCCGGCCCAGCTGGCGGCACCAGTCATGACTCCCCTGACTCCGGCACGCGTGATCTTCTCACCTTCACCCATGTCCGGATGGTTGATGGTGTCGGACTGGTAGGAGTTGTAGGCGTTGATGCCGCCTTCTGCGACGGCGCCGACGACACCGGCTACCTTGCCGACCTTTTCGAGTCCTTCGACGGCACCGGGTATCTTCGGAGCCTCGCCCGCGCGGTGCCTCGCGTATCGCGTCCAATTGGACAGGTCGCCCTTCGCAGTGGTTTTCCCCCACGGGGATAGCTCTGCGAAGTTAGAAGGCCGAACGTATTGCCCGTTATAGGCTGAAACGTGGGCTGCTCGCACCCCTGTTGCGGTTAGATCAAGCCATGAGCCGATAGTGCCCGGTAACGACGACAGAGGGCGTTCGGGATTGGGAATGTATGTATCCTTCAGTTGATCGATGAGGCTCGTCAGCGTCTTTTCCCAGAGGGTCGTGTCGACGTCGTTGAGTGCCGTTGCGAACTCGTGCTCGGCCATTTTCTGGAGGCTCTTGGCGTTCTTGAGGGCCGATTGTGCAAGGCCATACATGAAATCTTGCTGTGAGGAGCCGGAAGCGTCGAGGGTAACGGGCTCTTCGCATGTAAGGGTGTAGGAGGTGTCGGAGTGGGCCGGAGTGCAGGTGGCGGCGTGGGCGGTGTGCCCATCCTGCCGCCAGTAGGGTCCAGGTGCGCATGGAGGGGTGTGGCGGTGAGTGGTTCGGTGTGCCAGTTCCGCGTTTGTTCTTGTTTGTTGGGGCACTGCACCCGATCCGTAGGCAATGCACCTCTTCTGTTCGGGTGCACCGCCACGTAACGGGTGCACCGGCACGTAACGGGTGCAGTGCCCCCGTGCTTGTGGCGGTTGCCGGGGATGTGGGCGTCTTCTGAGCTTGAGATGTCTTCCGCGTGGGGTCTTTGTGGCGCCTCATGTTGTGGTTCCTCAGAAATGTCGCACGTAATTCCCCGACATGTATTTCAAACATTGAAATCGCACCGTTGGAATTCTGCGGTTTTCTCGATACCTATGAAAAGTTAGGGTACCCAAATTACGTGCGAGTTTTGGTTGATGAGACACCCAAGGCGAACTCCTGTGTCCGGTCGTCATCCCACGACACTGCCCACGACCCCCGGGACGCTTCGAACAGCACCCCCACACCACAAAATGCGAAGAGCCCGATCTGTCAAGCGGTAGAACGTCTCGACAGGCGCGCAGCGTAGCAACTGGTCAGGTGAGGGGCAATTGACCGTTTGTTGATCCTGGACGGCCGCGCCCAGTGGAAAGCATGCGCGGAGGCGTGCGAAAGCATGTGACAATGGAGATATGTTGACTTTTGACGGACCCGCCCAGACGTTCCAGCAGGCGCGCTCAATCGAAGAGCGCTTTGTCCGCGAGGCTGCGGAGATCGATGACCCAGACCTGTACATGCGCCAGGTCGGCGACGCGGTCGCGCAGCGCGTGGCCCGCCTCGTCGGTGACACGCCCCCTCTGTTGACCGAACCTCACGAACCCGCCGTCCCCGGCCCGCGGGCGGACGTCGTAGCCTTCGTCGGAGGGGGCGACAACGGTGGCGATGCCCTGTACGCATGCGCGACCCTTGCTGACATGGGCTTCAACGTCGCGGCGATCCTGCTCAAACGAAAGCGCCACTCCCGCGCGCTGCGCGCCGCTAAGACCGCTGGGGTCACCATCGTGGACCTCAAAGGGGGCTCGATTACCACAGTTCTTGATTCCCCCCAGCTCGCCCTGGTGGCATTCGCGAAAGTGTGGATCGACGGCATCGTTGGCATCGGTGGCAAGGGAACCCTCAAGGGGAACCTCGCCGAGGCCGTTGAACAACTCAACGACTTCTCGTTCCTCACCCACCCTGCAGTTGTCTCGATTGACGTGCCCTCGGGCCTGACCGATAACGAGGGGAGCGTGAAGGGCGCCGTCATGCGTGCCACGCACACGATGGCCGTGGGCAGCTTCAAGCGCGCCCAGATCCTGGCGCCCGCCGCGCAGTATTGTGGTGCCTTGGAACTCATCGAGATGGAGTGGACCGGACTCGTTGGCCTGACGCCCGCTGACACGGAGGAGACGAGCGGCGAGGTCCCGGTGTACTTCTACGACGGAACCGGCAGTAGTCGATTCGTTCAAGCCCCGGCCTTTGACGACGACAAGTACGCACGCGGCGTCGTCGGCCTCGTCGCCGGATCCGACACATACCCCGGCGCCGGCCTGCTCGCCACACGCGGCGCGCTCGCGGCCGGCGTGGGCATGGTCCGCCTGAACTCCACCCGCCGCGTCCAAGACCTCGTGCTAGCCGCCGAGCCGGGCGTCGTCATGGTGGGCGGGCGCATCCAGGCGGCCCTCATCGGCCCAGGACTGGACGAGGACCGACGCGAGGACGCGCTCGAACTCGCGCAATTCTGCGGCCAATCCGGCGTGCCGCTCGTCATCGACGCCTGGGCCCTCGACCTGATTCCCGAGCTGGCGGACACCATCAACCCCGAGACCACCGTCCTCACCCCGCACCACGGTGAGGCCGCGCGGCTGCTGACGAGGCTCGGCACGCCGACAAAGCGGGATGAGGTCGCCGCAGCCCCCCTGCGCTACGCGAACCTCCTCCACGATGCCACGGGTTGCCACGTCGTGCTCAAGGGCCCGGTGACCATCGTGCGTTCCTTCGAATACGCGGACATGCTCCGCGATCAGGCGCTGCTCGCCAGCTTCATTAACCCGGAGTTGGGTTTCCCCGACCTGGAGAGCATGGAGGACAGCGTGACCCGCTGCGACTGCACGCTGGTCGCGCCGACCACCACGTCGTGGGCTGGGGTCGCGGGCAGCGGCGACGTCCTGGCTGGCCTGATCGCCGGTATCCTCGCCCGCCCCGTCAGGGACGAGCACGCGCTGCCAGGACCGAACGGACAACCGCAGGCCGTCACGCCCGAACGACTGGTCTCTGCCGTGTGGCTCCACGGTCGCGCGGCGAAGCTGGCCGCCGATGAATACATCGGTCGTGCCCCCATTCAGGCGCGTGACATCGCTGACGCGATCCCCGAAGTGCTCGCCGCCCCCGGTCTCTGAGGCGGGAGGGTGCGCCCGCGCGGCGCGCTCGGGCTCGCGTGAGATACTAGGGGAGTGACTTCCACGAACGAACACGGTCAAGGACGGGGATACCCGTCACAAGCGGTCGTCGACCTGGCCGCCATTCGTCATAACCTGGGCGTCCTGCGGGCTGCCGCCCCCGGCGCGCTTCAGCTCGCCACCGTGAAGGCCAACGCCTACGGGCATGGCCTGCTCCCGGTCGCGCTCGCAGCGCTTGAGGGTGGTGCCGACTGGCTGGGTGTCGCCCAGCTGGCTGAGGCCTTCACCCTGCGCGAAGGCCTGGACGAGGCCGGGGTTGCCCGCGCGGACGCGCCCCTCCTCGCGTGGATTTCCACCTCCTCCTCCGACTTCGCCGCGGCCATCGACGCCGACATCGACGTGTCCGTGTCCTGGACGTGGGTCCTAGCCGACATCTGCGCCGCAGCCCGAGCGGTTGGCCGCCCCGCGCGCGTCCACGTCAAGATCGACACGGGAATGTCTCGCGCCGGCTCGACGCTGGCCGACCTGCCCGCCCTGGCCTCGGCTCTGAAAATGGCCGAGGAAGACGGCCTCGTTGACGTCGTGGGCGCGTGGAGCCACATGTCTCGCGCTGACGACCCCACCGAGGCGGGCAACGCCTCGACCGCCAGCCACGTGCGCATCTTCGAGGAGGGCCTGGCGATCCTGGCGGCCGCGGGCATCACCCCGCGCATCCGCCACCTGGCCGCCACCTCCGGGATCTTGTGGCACCCCGAGACACACTACGACATGGTGCGCGCCGGCATCGGCCTGTACGGTCTGAGCCCCGACCCCGCCGTCGCCTCCGCCACCGACCTGAACCTGGTCCCCGCCCTCACCCTGCGCGCGCCCCTCACCTCCGTCAAGGTGATCGAGGAAGGAACCCCGGCCTCGTACGGCGGGACCTGGGTGGCGCCCACGCGCCGCTGGGTCGGGCTGGTGCCCCTCGGCTACGGCGACGGCATCCTGCGCTCCGCCTCCAACCGCGCCCGCGTCACTGTCCACACCGCCTCCGGCCCCCTCAAGGCGCCCCTCATCGGACGCGTGTGCATGGACCAATTCATCGTCGACCTCGGGCCCGCAGACGGCGACGCGGGCACCCCGACCGCGCGCAGCGGCCGAGCCCCCGCAGCCGTCGGCGACCTCGCCGTCCTCTTTGGAGCCGGACACGACGGCGATCCGCTTGCCGACGACTGGGCGCGCGCCGCGGACACCATTAACTACGAAATTGTCACTCACCTGGGCGCCCACATCCCCCGCGCCTACGTCGGTGAGGCCACCGCGACCCAGGGGAGCACCGCTCATGACTGATCAAACCATCGCCTCCTACGCCGTCGACACCTCCGACGCCGACCAAACGCGGGCGCTTGGCGAAGCCCTCGGGCGCGTCCTCGCGGCCGGGGACCTCGTCATGCTCTCGGGCGGGCTCGGCGCCGGCAAAACCACCCTCACGCAGGGCATCGGCGTCGGAATGGGCGTGCGCGGACGCGTCGCGTCACCCACATTCATCGTCGCGCGCGTCCACCCCTCCCTCGGTGGCGGCCCCGACCTGATCCACGCCGACGCCTACCGCATCACCGACCTGAACGACCTGGAGACCCTCGACCTCGACTCCT
>CABKMZ010000067.1 GCA_902373545.1 uncultured Actinomyces sp.
CGTCCACGTCGGAGATGTAGTTGAGCTCGCGCGCGCCCGTCTTGCCCATCGCGATGATCGCGAAGGGAACCGTGCCCTCGGGGTCGACGTCGCGGCGTGCCAGGGCCAAGCCCGCGTCCATCGTGGCGTCCACCAGGTCCGCGATGCGCGCGCCCACGCTCGGCATGGCCTCCTCGGGGCTTCCGCTCGTCAGGTCGTCGGCGGCCAGGTGCAGCAGCACCCGGCGGTAGGCGGCGCGCAAGTCATCGGAGGTGGCATCCCGCGCGGCCACCCACGCACCGGAGCTGAGCGCGCGAGCTCCCACGGCCTCGAACAGGACATCCCGAGGATCACCCGGATCCTCGTTGATGGCGGCGGCGCGCTCGGGCTCGGCGATGACGTAATCACCCAGCCACTGGCTTCCCCCCAGGATCGCGCACACGCGACGACGGGCGCGCTCGTCCGCGCTCAGGGCATCGACGAGGCCGGGGTCGGCCTCGCGCAAACGCACCGCCTGCAGCAGGGCCTGGTCGGGATCGGCCGACGCGCTCAGGTCACCCACCCAATCCTGGCCCGCGGGCAGCTCCTCGAGGAAGGACAGGGCCCGGCGCGCGTCCAGGAAGCCCGCGACCCGCAGATCGTCGGGGGTCACCGGGGAACAACCTTCAAGAATTGCTCAAGTTCCTGTCGCGTAATCTGCTGGCGGTACTCCGTCCATTCCTTGCGCTTGTTACGGATGACATAGTCGAAGACCTGTTCGCCCAGTGTCGAGGCGACCAGCTCCGACTTCTTCATCTCGCGCACAGCATCCGACAGGGAGGCGGGCAGGGCGTGGATTCCCATCACCTGACGCTCGCGATCGGACAGGTCCCACACGTTGTCCTCGGCCTCGGGCATGAGCTCCATCTTCTTCTCGATGCCGTCCAGGCCCGCCGCGATCATGACGGCAAACGCCAAGTACGGGTTCGCGCTCGGGTCGGGGGCGCGGTACTCGATGCGCGCCGACGCGCTCTTCTTCGGCTTGTAGAGGGGCACGCGCACGAGGGCCGAGCGGTTGAGGTGCCCCCAGCACACGTAGGATGGGGCCTCTCCCCCGCCCCACAGGCGCTTGTAGGAGTTGACGTGCTGGTTCGTGATCGCCGCGATGTCCCCGGCGTGCGCGAGCAGGCCCGCGATGAAACGCCGCCCGGTCGTGGAGAGGCGGTACTGCCCCGACGGGGAGAAGAACGCGTTCTCCTCACCCTCGAAGAGCGAGAGGTGCGTGTGCATGCCCGACCCCGGGTGTTCGATAAAGGGCTTGGGCATGAAGGTGGCGACCAGCTCCTCACGCAGCGCCACCTCCTCGATGACCGTGCGGGCCGTCATGATGTTGTCAGCCGCTCGGACCGGGTCAACGGCCCGCAGGTCGATCTCGTTCTGGCCGGGGCCTCCCTCGTGGTGAGAGAACTCGACGGGAATCCCCATGTCCTCCAGCATGCGCACGGCACGGCGGCGGAAGTCGTTGGAGTCCCCTCGGGCCACGTGATCGAAATAGCCCGCCTGGTCCACGGGAACCATGCGCTCAGGGGTGACGGGCTGGCGCAGGAGGTAGAACTCGATCTCGGGATGCATCATGACGCGGAATCCGGCGTCGGCGGCGCGCTCGACGACACGCTCCAGGACGCCGCGAGGATCCGAGGGCGCCGGGCGACCGTCGGGCATGAGCACGTCGCAGAACATGCGGGCGACGGGATCCTCGTTGGAGCGCCACGGCAGCAGCTGGAACGTGGAGGCGTCAGGCATGAGCAGCATGTCGGATTCAAACACGCGGGTCAGGCCCTCGACGGCCGAGCCGTCGAAGCCAATACCCTCGGTGAAAGCGTCCTCCAGCTCACCCGGATCAATCGAGATCGACTTTAAGACGCCCGCGACGTCCGTGAACCACAGCCGAATGAAACGGATGTTCTTCTGTGCGACCTCGCGCAGCACGTGCTCCTGATGCGAATCCACCGTTGTCCTCCCGTAGATAGACGACGGGCCGACCGCAGGGACTGCGGTCGGCCCGGCATAGGCTCCAGTCTACTTGCCCAGACCGAAACCCTTCGAGATGGATTCCAGTGCGCCGGTCAGATCGGAAGGAACCATCCACAGCTTGGACGCCTGTCCATCGGCGATCTTCGGCAGCATCTCCAGGTACTTGTAGGAGAGCAGCTCGGGCGTGGCCTTGCCCGCGTTGATCGCGGCGAAGACCGTCTGAATGGCCTCGGACTCACCCTGCGCGCGCAGGATCTGCGCTTGGCGGGCACCCTCGGCCTGCAGGATCAGGGCTTCCTTCTGGCCCTTGGCCTGCAGCACCTGAGCCTCCTGCTGGGCGGAAGCGGCCAGAACGGCGGCTTGCTTGGCACCCTCGGCCTTCTTGATCTGCGCCTCACGTTCGGCCTCGGCGGTCAGAATCGTGGCGCGCTTGGTGCGCTCGGCGGTGATCTGCTGCTCCATGGCGGCCAGGACTCGCGGCGGCGGCTCGATCGACTTGAGTTCGACGCGGGTCACGCGGATGCCCCACGGGCCCGTCGCCTCATCGAGGACGCCGCGCAGCTGCTTGTTGATGGACTCGCGCGAGGTCTGCGTCTGCTCCAGATCGAGGGAACCGATCAGGTTACGCAGCGTGGTCGCGGTCAGCTGCTCGATCGCCTGCAGGAAGTTCGCGACCTCGTAGGTCGCGCTGCGCGGATCGGTGATCTGGAAGTAGATCACGGAGTCGATCGAGACCATCGCCTGGTCGGCGGTGATGACGGGCTGGGGCGGGAAGTTCGCGACCTGCTCACGAAGGTCGATGCGCGCGGCGACGCGGTCCACGAAGGGAACCAGCAGGTGGAAGCCACCCTGCAGAACCGCCTGGTAGCGACCAAGGCGCTCAACAACGTACGCCTGCGACTGCGGGACAATCCTCACCGCACGCACCAGCGAAATGACAACGAAAACAATGAGCGTGAGGACCACGATCACCGCGATGTTGCCGATGACTTGACCGGAACTCATAACGTATTTCCTTTCTTACGTCTCTGACAGGAAGTGGGGCTTTCAGGAGGCCGAACCCGCAGACGGCTGGGTAGGTGCCGACCCCGCCGGATTGAGGGCGCTCACGACAGCGGTTGCTCCGTCGATACGATCGACGCGCACCTCGGCACCAACGGGAAGCTCAGGGCCTTCCGTTCGCGCGCTCCATTCACCGCCTGTGAACTGGATGCGTCCGTGACGCTCTCCCACGGTCTCGGTCACGTAGGCGGTCTTTCCGATGAGACCGTCCGTGTTACTCGGGACGTAGCTGTTCGACCGTTCGATCCGTCCCTTTAAGAAGGGACGCAACACAACCAGGAGAGCAACAGACACGACAATGAAGACGATCAACTGAACCATCAGATTCGCGCCACATGCTGCCGCAATACCGGCGGCGAGAGCACCAATAGCGAACATGAGGAACACGAAGCTGACGCTCATGACCTCGATGATGCCGCACACGAGGGCGGCGAGAATCCACAGCCACCAGGTAGTCATATACCCCCCTTAGTCGGTGACGCCGCGCGCCCACCAGCGACCATCGGTGCGACCGGCGAGCAACGGCATGCCATAGACCTGCGACAGATTGACGCCCGTCAGCACGTCCTCGATGGGACCCTGGTGGGCAATCTGCCCCTGCGACATGATCGCGCAGTGCGTCACGCCGTCAGGAATCTCCTCGATCTGGTGGGTCACCAGGATGATCTGCGGAGATTTCGAACCCTTCATTATCTCCGAAAGCGCAGCAATCAGCAACTCGCGGGCACCCAGGTCGAGGCCGGAGGTGGGTTCGTCGAGGACCAGCACTTCCGGGTCGGTCATGAGCGCTCGCGCGAGAAGGACCCGCTGCGCCTCGCCCTCGGAGAGCGTGGAAAACTCTCGCTGGGCGAGATGGTCAACGCCGAAGATCTCCATGAGCGCGGCCGCGCGCGCGTCGTCGACATCCTCGTACTCCTCGTCATGGGCAACAGCCAGGCCCCAGGCCGCGCTGCGCACGGTGTCCAACACGGACTGGGTGGGGACGATCTTCGCCGCCACGGCAGCCGAGGCCAAGCCGACGCGCGTTGCGACCTCAGCGGGATCGGCGTGCGCAATGTCAGTCTCGGACAGGGTCACGTCGCCTGAATCAGGCGCGACCCTCCCAGAGGCGACTCGAGCGAGCGTCGTCTTGCCCGCGCCGTTGGGGCCGACGATGACCCAGTGCTGGCGCGGACGCGTCGACCACGAGACGTCGGACAGGACCTGCGTGTCTCCTCGCGTGAGGGACACATGGGAAAGATTCAGGACGTAAGTCATGCATCAAGCCTAGTCGTGTTAGACACCGCGCGCGTCTCAGACGAGCGAGCGGTACAGCTCGGCGGTCTTGACGCCGATCGCTTCCCAGGAGAAATGCTCGCGAGCGCGCACGAGCCCGGCCTCGCCCATGCGGCGGCCCAGCTCGGGGTCATCCAGCACGCGGATCAGGCGATCAGCCATGTCACGTTGGAACGTCTCGGGATCGAGCGGCGTGCCCGTGCCGTCCTGCATCTGATCGATCGGCACCAGGTAGCCGGTCTCGCCATCGACGATGACGTCGGGGATACCGCCGGTGGCCGTGCCGACGACGGGGAGGCCGAGAGCCATGGCCTCCAGGTTGACGATGCCGAGGGGCTCGTACACCGAGGGCGTGATGAAGACCTGCGCGGCGGAGAGGATGGCCGCGACCTCGGGCTGCGGGAGCATCTCGGAGATGAGCACGACGCCGGAGCGGGTGGCGCGAAGCTCGGCGACCAGGCCCTCGACCTCGGCGGCGATCTCCGGGGTGTCCGGGGCGCCGGCGCACAGGACGAGCTGGACGTCGTCGGGCAGCAGGCGGGCGGCGCGCAGGAAGTAGGGCAGACCCTTCTGACGGGTGATGCGGCCGACGAAGACGACCGTACGGCGCGACGGATCGATGCCATGCTCCGCCAGGACGCGTGCGCGCAGCTCATCCCCGGCCTCGCCGACGGGTGCGTGCCACTTGTTCAGGTCGATGCCGTTGTGGATGACGTGGACGCGCTCGGGGTCCACGCCCGGGTAGCAGCGCAGGATGTCGTCGCGCATGCCATTGGAGACGGCCACGATGGCGCTGGCAGCCTCGTAGGCAGTCTTCTCCACGTAGGAGGACAGGCGGTAGCCGCCGCCGAGCTGCTCGGCCTTCCAGGGACGCAGCGGCTCGAGCGAGTGAGCGGAGATGACGTGGGGGATGTCGCCGAGGAGCGAGGCGACGTGACCGGCGAAGTTGGCGTACCAGGTGTGCGAGTGCACCAGGTCCGAGCCCTCACACGCGGCGGCAATCTCGAGGTCGACACCGAGGGTACGCAGCGCTGCGTTAGCTCCCTCAAGCTGGGGCAGGTCCGAGTGACCGGTCACCCCCGGATCGGCTCCGTCAGTTCCGGGCTCGCGGGGGCCATCGAAGGCCTGCACTCGCAGGTCATCGACGAGGCCGCGCAGCACCTTGGCCAACTCGAGAACATGGACACCGGCTCCGCCGTAGACATGGGGCGGGTATTCGCGGGTGAGCAGATCAACGCGCATGATGTGGTCCTTCCGACAGTGGCGACGCGTGTAACACATAGTATCCGAAATCACGGGCATCGAAACCGAAACGAGACGGTGCAGCAATCGATGGACATTTGTAATACAGTGTGACTACACCCACGGGCCTGCACCGGTGCGCGCCCAAAACGACCAACGAAGAGGTGCCGTATGGCAAAGAACCACGTTCTAGCGATTGTTCTTGCGGGCGGTGAAGGTAAGCGTCTGATGCCGCTGACGGCGGATCGCGCGAAGCCTGCCGTTCCGTTTGGAGGTCATTTCCGTCTGATCGATTTCGCTCTGTCGAATATCGTGAACTCCGGATACCTCAAGATCGTCGTGCTGACTCAGTACAAGTCGCACTCCCTTGACCGCCACGTCACGAAGACCTGGTACACCTCCCCCCTGCTCGGCAACTTCATTGCGCCTGTTCCGGCTCAGCAGCGTCGCGGCCCCCACTGGTACCTGGGCAGCGCGGACGCCATCTATCAGTCGCTGAACATCGTCGACGACGAGGCGCCCGAGTACATCGTCATCATCGGTGCGGACAACATCTACCGCATGGACTTCTCGCAGATGGTCGACCACCACATCAAGTCGGGCCTGCCGGCCACGGTCGCCGGTATCCGTCAGCCGATCGAGCTCGCTCCCGCCCTGGGTGTCATCGACGGTGAGGACGGCGTCGTGAAGAACTTCCTGGAGAAGCCTCAGCACGCCGAGGGCCTGCCGGACGATCCCACCAAGGTCCTGGCGTCGATGGGCAACTACGTCTTCACCACGAAGGACCTGGTCAACGCTCTGCGTGAGGACGCTGCTAACCCCGATTCGAAGCACGACATGGGTGGCAACATCATCCCGTGGTTCGTCGAGCGCGGCGAGTGCGGCGTCTACGACTTCCAGGACAACGACGTGCCGGGTTCGACCGACCGCGACCGCGATTACTGGCGCGACGTTGGTACGCTGGACGCCTACTACGAGGCGAACATGGACCTCATCTCGGTGCACCCGGTGTTCAACCTGTACAACCGCGAGTGGCCGACGATGACGATGATCGACGGATCGCTGCCGCCCGCGAAGTTCGTCTACGGCGACCAGGATCGCCTGGGCCACGCGGTGGACTCCTTCGTGTCGCCCGGCGTGATTGTCTCCGGCGGTGAGGTCGTGCGCTCGGTCCTGTCCCCGAATACCTACGTCCATTCGTGGGCGAAGATCGAGGATTCGGTCGTTATGCACGGCTGCCGCATCGGTCGCCGTGCGCGGGTCGTGAAGACGATTCTGGATAAGAACGTCGTCGTTGAGGAAGGCGCCGAGGTCGGCGTCAATCACGAGTACGATATCGAGCGCGGCTTCACGGTTACCGAGTCGGGCATCACGGTCGTTCCCAAGGGCACGGTCGTCACCAAGTGAGTTCCCCTCACCATCTCGATGAGCCGGGTGCACCGCTGCTGTTTGCCAGCGGGGCACCCGGCCTCGTCGTCACCGACGTTGATTCGACGCTGATCACTCAAGAGGTCATCGAGGAGCTGGCCGAGGCCGCTGGCACTCGCGAGCAGGTCGCCGCGGTGACCGCACGCGCGATGAACGGCGAGCTGGATTTCGCGGAGTCGTTGCGCGAGCGGGTTGCGACGTTGAGGGGCGTTCCGCACAGCGTCTTCGCCGACGTCCTGGCTCGCATCACTCCGACGAAGGGCGCCCGCGAGCTGATCGACGCCGTGCACGCCGCGGGCGGGCACTTCGGCGTCGTGTCGGGTGGCTTCGAGGAGGTGGTCGCTCCCTTGGCGGCCTCCCTCGGCATCGACTTCTACGCGGCCAACCGCCTGGAGGTTGTGGACGGCTATCTGACGGGCCGCGTGCTGGGCAGGATCGTGACCTCCCAGGTCAAGGTGGAGTGCCTGCGTGAGTGGGCCTCGTCCCTGGGTGTGCCCATGGAGCGCACGGTCGCGATCGGCGACGGCGCGAACGACATCCCGATGATGCACGAGGCCGGGGTTGGCATCGCGTTTTGCGCCAAGCCGGCGGTGCGCGAGCAGGTGTCGGTCCAGCTCAACGTTGCCGACCTGTCGCTGGCGATCGCTCCCCTGGGCCTGGCCCCCGCTCAGGGAGCACTCTAGGGTTCGCGGGTGTCGGTCAGCTCGATGAGGTGGCCGTCCCAGCCGTCCTTCCATGCGCGTGCAAACTCAAGGATCTGCGCGGGGTAGATCTCGCCGTCGATGCTGGCCGCGGCCTCGTCGATGTCCCACCAGCGCTGCGCGTCGATGACGGAGCGCTCCAGGTCCGTCCATCCGTCTCGGCTCAAGTCAGTTGACGGGGCGCGGGCGATAAAGAACCACTCGTCCTGGCGCGCGGTGACCGCCAGGAAGTCGAACTCGGCGGTCCGATACAGGACGGGCCCGACCAGCTCGTGCGCGTCGAGGCGCAGCCCGGTCTCCTCGAAAACCTCGCGCACGGCGGCGGCGCGGGGGTCCTCCCCCTCCTCGATGCCGCCACCGATCGTGAACCACCAGGCGCGATCGGGCTGATCCTCGTCGTGTCCCATCGCCAGCAGAACTCTGCCCGCGTCGTCGAAAAGGAGGACGCGGGCGGCCTCCCGGTGGGGGTAGCCGTCCGCGTCCAATGGCCAGTCGAGTGCGCTCATGCCTCCAGGGTAGCCCGCCGACGACGCAGCCCCCACACGAGGAGCGCGACACTGACAGCGAGAATCGGAACCTCAATCGCGCCGTAGGTGAGGTTCCAGGAGTCCTCGGGCGCCAGGAAGCCGACGCCGTTGGCCTGCGCGTGCAGGAGCACGGCTCCCGCGAAACCGCCGAGGCCCGCGGCGATCCCGACGAAGGCATTCTTCGCGCGCAGGATCGCCCAGCACAGTGCGAATCCGAAGACGCCCGTGAAGATGGCGTGCCCGAAGGCACCGAGGAGGGCGCGGGCCAGGAACGATTCCCACAGGCCGCTCATGCCGTCCTTGAGTGCCGCCACGTAGTAGCCGATGTCCTCACCCCAGGCAAACCCGAGGCCCACGAGAGCACCCAGGACCGCGCCCTGAGACGGGCGCTCCAAGACCGCGCGCGCAGCCAGGACCAGGATGAGCACACCGATGCCCTTCACACTCTCTTCGACGACGGGACCCGTCACGACCGACGTCACGAAGTAGACGGTCTCACTTCTCAGAGCGCTGGCCTCGACTGCGCCGTCCACGTAGTCGTTGCCGAAGCCGGCCATGATCAGTGCCCCGCCGGTCCCCCATGCGAAGGCGGCGATCCAGGATAGGATCGAAGGCCTACCTCGGGCGACAACCGCCAGGAACACCAGCCCCACAAGCGCGCTCAGGCACGACGCGCCCACGGCGATTCCCGCCGTGGCGGCTGGCACACCGCTCAGAGCGTCATATAGTTCGAAGCGCAGCGCGGGAATACTCGCAATGATCACCAGAAGCGAGCACACGGTCAGAGCCCGCGAGGAGCGAGCCGAAAGAGTTTTAGTCACGTATGTTTCCTTTCTGTCGGCGCAATCATGGCCGTTCATACTGTGCGGTTCCTGTGAGGAGCCGGTGAAACGGCCATGAAGCGACACGTCAGAATCGTCGCATACGTGTGAGCTTCATGAAGATCTTGCGTTGTGAGGTTGCTTCTTTCGCGAGTTCTCTCGATTCTGTGATGCGCGCCTTCTCGGGACCACGATTCTTCATGACAACCTGGTGCAGGCCGAGTGTGGCGAGCGCGTACATGAACTGCTTCATTGCCTTCTTCGCCAACGGCCCACCGTTGGACGCCCAGGCCAGGGCGGCACGGCGTGAGCGAGGATCGCACACCATCTGAATCTCGGCGGGGATAATCCACCCCTGCGCCACGTAGGGCATGAGGCCTGCGGCAGCGTCGCGTCGTTCGCGCTTCATCGCCAGCGCGATGAACAAGAACCACAAGAGGAACAGCGGGATGTGGATGAACATGTAGAAGGTGTAGAACAGTTCTTCGTCGCCCCCAGACAGGACAGCAGTGCCGTTCCACGTGGCGTGCAGGAGCATACCCGTGAACCAGCCGAGGGCCACAGCTCCGCATCCGGCGGCTGCCGAGCGGGCACGGGTGACCGCCCACCCTGTCGCCCAGCCCATGCAGCTCGTGTACATCACGTGACCGAAGACACCCATGACGACACGTTGGAAGAACAACTGCCCGAGGTCCCCGTCCGTCAAAACTGCTCTCACAAAGTAGGTGAAATCCTCGACGACTAGGAATCCGCAGGCTGCGAAGCCGGCGTAGACAAGTCCGTCGATGGCAGATGAAATGTGGGTGCGGCGAGCCCACACGATAACGAGAACGCCAAGGCCCTTCAACAGTTCTTCGACCACCGGTGCACCGACAACGACGGAGAAGACTATTCCTTGGACTTCGTCGCCCGTTTGTTCAGTGACGGAGTACTGAACATATTCATTTCCCATGATCGCAAAGAAGACTGACACACCGCCGCCCCACGCGAGCGCGGCAAGCTTCATCCCCAAGGGCTCGGGCTCAAAGCGGTCGATGAAGAGAAGCAGCGAGACGACGATGGCGAGAGGCACGATGCACAAGATGGCCAGGAAGACCGTCAAAACCGGGCCACTTGCCTGGAGGAAACCCAGCACGCCGACGATCATCAGCGCTGCTCCCGCACCGGCAACGACCGACTCGAAGATGGGAAGAGGCTTCTTCTTCGGCTTGGGCACGGACCAGACCTGGGCCGTGCGCGGAGCCAGCGTCGGGTACTGCGCCGTGAGGGGGCCCGGCATCGTGGGGCCGCTGCGCACAAAGGACTCGAACTGAGGCGTGAATTGGCCGACTCCCCCCGAGTTCGAGGCCGTCTGCCCCTGCGCTGGTTGCGCGGGCGACGCGGTCGATGGGCTGGTCACCGGGCCCTGGGGTGTAGAGGCCGAGGAGGCCGCGGGAGCCGACGCCGCCGGCTCAGGCGCAGCAGACGTGGGGACGGCCACCTCGGGCGCAGGCGCGGAAGCAGCCGGAGCCGCCGCAGTCGGCTCAACAGCAGCCGCCGGAGTGGGCACCGAGGAGGGAGCAGGAGCCGAGGCCGCCTCTGGCGCAGGAGACGCGGGGACGGCCACCTCGGGCGCAGGCGCGGAAGC
>CABKMZ010000068.1 GCA_902373545.1 uncultured Actinomyces sp.
GCTATGATCGACAGGTCGATTCCTTCGGGACGATGAATTGCGGGCGTAGTTCATCGGTAGAATGGAAGCTTCCCAAGCTTCAGAGGCGGGTTCGATTCCCGTCGCCCGCTCCACTTCCCGCCTGGCCGAGCGCCGGGCGGTTTTGTTATGCCACCTCCCTGCGCGAGCGGCAATTCCCGCGAAGTATCGCTTGCACCTGCGAATATGCGGCTTATAGGCCAGGTTGTGTTGGTTTTTGGGCTGTCTTTCGTTGCTACAAAGCCGAAAGGTGGGGGTGCGGACCAACACCAGGAACAGCACACCTGCGCGGAGGCGCCATGCCAGAGCCCATCTGCTCAAAGCAGAGTCCACCTCGCCCACAACACCCCATTTTCGGCATTTTTCGCCGAGGTGGTCTGCAGTTTGAGCACAGTGTCCGGCGCACCCACCGCCAAACGGGGGGAATTACTACCATAGACTTCCGACACGCCGGCGACACGCCGACAGAGACCTTCTATGGTAGTAATTCCCCCCACCAGGCGCGGGACGTAGGTGGCCAGGCCAGAGCGTACGCACCCCTGATCGAGCGCACCACCGGCTAGCAAGGACGTTCAGGAACGTATAGTGTCGGATCTGGAAGCGAAATTGAGGCGACTTGACGAAGCTGAAAGTGCTACCAGCGAGGCCCTGGGGAGGCTCACTGATCAACGCTATAGGTTGGTGTCAATATCTACACTCGCTATACCCCGTAGATGTACTATTGCTTGAACTTGCATAAAGCATCTCGCTCGCTTCTGTCGACACTGAGAAAACGACATTCCCGACCAAATTTTTCTCCCAATTGGAGGTGTCACGATGGGTTCCCGGTTAGGTGTTTTGCTTAAGACTTACTCTGGTTGGGAGATCTACTACAACCACTCGGCGGCCCAAACGGTCGGACTGGACATTGCGATCGACGGTATGGAAGCCACCTACGAGCGTGTGCGTTGTATGTCTCCGATGGGTGTTGATGATCCGCATGCTTGGACGGGGGCGACGTGGATTGAGGGCACACTTCTGATCGACGAGACCAGGAAACTGGTGGTGTGGGCAGAGGAGAGTGAGGCACTCTACATGCCTCGACTTATCAACTACCTCGTTGAGCACACCTGGCCTGGGTGGACGGCCGCCTGGTCAGCCGAAGGAACCCGTGGAACTCTTCGAGCTGCGGGCGTCGATCCGGCCACCATCTTCACACACCGTTCTGATCGTTTGCCGTGTGATCGCGCGCCCAGTCTAGAGCCATGGGATGAGTGGCACGGAGTTGATCCCATCACCGTGCGCATGGCAGACGGCACCTTGGTCACCTGGCGCGCCTACGGCTTCCTGGATGATCTTACTGGATGCGGTCCTGAGAATTTCCTGGCTTTGGCTCGCGAGGTCGCCTCCCGACTACCGGATGAATCGGATGCGTGGGAGCAGACCACGGATGACTATGTTCCGACCACCGGGATATTCGTGGACTACCAAGCACGCTCGTTGCGTTGGTGGTCGCTCCAGGACAGGGACATGCACCTGGAGGATTTCGATGCGCTGTGGCCGGGATGGACACTAACCAGCAGTTCGGACGATTACTCCTGGCACCAAGAACTCACCGGGCAGGTATTCCGTACCTGGGCTGACGATGTCAACGAATGTCGCTCCTGGATCGTGAGAGCTATTGAAGAAGGTACACGAGCCAACCCGCTAGCAAGCTTGGCTAACACCCTGTCAGGTAAGGGTCATGAGATCAGTCCGTACGTGTCCGCTCTGGAGTTCGTTCCCTCCAAACGTCACGCCGCGATGGAAACCTTCGACCGGCTCCTCAATGTCGTTCGAGACGCGCCGTTGAAGCCCGCGCGAATTATCGACCGACACGGAACTATCACACCCCCGTTCGAGGAGGGAGAGGCCGGATTCTAGGGGTGGTTGCAAGACGGGTTATGTCCTGAGCAGCAGTTCGAGGCGTTGCTTGGGTGTGTCCCAGTTGAGCGTTTTGCCGGGGCGCTCACCCCGCTGGTCAGCGATGACGTCCAGGTTTGCGTCGCTCGAGGGCCAACGATCAGAGCCTTTGGGCATGTAATTGATGCAGGAGCCCGTTCGTGTTCTCGTTCATTGCGCACTGCCAGAGCGAATGCGGGTCACACAAGCACACGTCAAGCCCCACACTCCGAAGCGATCTCGCCACGCTAAGCCAGATCGCTGCCCCAGTCCCACCTGCAAACTAATCGATGATGGCATCGTGAACCTCGACGGCTGTATGCCAATCGGGCACGTAGAGCAACATCGTGAACCGGGTAGAACACTCCACGAGTGCGCAGAGCACTTTTGGCCCAGACGCCAATGGACTGGCAGATCGTCTCCCCACACGAGTTCGAGCTTTCTCGAAGGATCACACGGCGCACCCATAACAAGCAACAGGCCGACCACCCACGGTTACACCACTATGCGGGACGCTACTGAAAACGTCTGGGTGGACAAGAACCTCATCACCGCCAACTCAGCCGCCGGGCTGGACTGGGCAAAAGCCATACTGGAGTACCTTGACGTCTACCCGGTAGAGACAATCAACACCTGGCACCAGTACTACTCGACAGGAAACCCAGAATTCTTTTTCAAGTTGATGGCCAACTAGACCGAAACGGAAATTGATGCATACAGCACCTCCGCATCAACTTACCTGTCGTAGTTCCGCCGTGACTCAATTGCTTCCTGTGCTGCGAAAGTAGCGTTCAGTGCTCGCGGAAAGCCGCAGTACACTGAGGCGTGCAGGATAGCTTCCTGAATTTCCTCTTCGGAAATCCCGACATTGAGTGCCGCTCCAACATGAACTTTAAGTTGAGGTTCGCATCCGCCTAATGCAGTCAATACGCCAATGGTTACTAGCTGGCGACTGCGTGCATCCAGACCGGGCCTATCGTAAATATCCCCGAAAGCAAATGCGGCGATGTGGTGTCCTAAAGCAGGGTTTGACGCGGAAAGTGATTCGATAACACTCTGACCAGCATCTCCGTCGATACGGGAGAGAACCTGCAATCCAAGATCACGACGTCGCCGGTTATCGACAGAATCAATATCGTACTGATCACTCATTATGGACGGGAACCTTTCTGATACATTGCTATCTTGAATTCGGTAGCTGCCAGCGATAACTGAAGATCCTCTATTCGTTGCCGAAGGATGTCGCGATGCTCCAGCATCAAATCAAGACGCTCCTGCACTGTTTCTGCACCTTGTTCAACCAAGGAGATGTAATGCTGGAGTTGGGCAATCGACATTCCAGAGACCCGCATTCGGGTAATAAAAACCAAACGCCGCACAGCCGCAGCATCGTAAAGCCGATAGCCGGATGCGTCGCGTCCTACTTTCACCAGCCCTGCGCGTTCGTAATAGCGCAGCGTATGTGCGCTGATTCCCAAATACTCGGCAGTGGTAGCGATATCCCACTGAGTGTTCTCCTCATCTCTGATCAGGTTGCGCAACGCCGCAGTATTTAGCCCTCCAGGTGGATCGATCGCGAGCCTAAGGGCTTGCTCTAACCGTTCTTCCAACATGTCTATTACGCTAAACCTTTGAGTGCGCTCGAAGGCAAACTGGCTCTTCCGAGTTGAGTATGGGTGACCGGGTGTTGGTCGGGGGTTGCGGGTAGAGGTCGAGGTCCTTGATGATGAGCGGACTTCTACCCCCGCTGTCTTCAAGGACCTCGGGCGGTGTCTCACCCTACCTGCTGTTGCTCTGTGTCGCTTGATCGTTGTGATCGGTGTGATCTGCTCGTTGACTTGGAGGGCTTCCATCTGATGAGCGTGGCTCGCACCCCACAGGCTCTGGTGCTCGATGTTGAGTCGTGTAACCAGCTGGTTGGCTGCCCGGGTTGTGGGGTGATCGCACAAGGTCACGGGCGTGTGGTGGTGGAGGTGATCGACGCGGATTGGGCCGGGGTCCCGGCGCGTATCCGATGGCACAAACGACACTGGATATGCCGCGAACACACCTGCGAAACGGTGACATTCCTGGAGCGCAGCGAGAAGGTGTGCGCACCCATCAACACACGAGGGAAACCCGGTGCGCACACAAAACCGCATGCGGCACTGAGCAGCGGGGGGAATTGCACGACATGAGGGTCCGACACGCTGGCGACACGCTGTGCGACGGCTTCGTGTAGTGCAAAACCCCCACCATTGCAGGCAGGGAGGGCGCGCTGCCTACAAGACCGGGCGCAATACCGGTTGGTGCGACAAAACTCGCCCAGCACGGCTCCTCCACCGGCCCTTCCGCGAAAAACTCGCCCAACGCGCCTGAAAACAGCGTTTTTCGCCCATTTTGGGCTTGCAAGGCGAACTTTTTCGCGCTCGCACCCACCATCAGGCCGAGCAGGGTGAACTTCTTCGTGCACAGAACACGGCCACTTGGCGACGTTGAAACCAATGACACCTCTGCAGGCACTGATGTAGGCCAGCATGAAACCGCCATCACCACTGCGCGCCCTTGAACAGCACCCGCTGAAACCACCATCACCAATGCAACCGAAAAACGCACCAAAAACACCCATTTCTCACCCGCAAAGGCGATGGCGGTTTCAGTTGAGGCTCGGCCTACGCGAGCAAAGGCGACGCCGGTTTCAAGCCAGCACTCACTCGGGCCCGCAAAGGTGTCACCGGTTTCATCGCGACGAAGCAGTGCACTAGATACAGCACCAATGCACCAGATAGCACAGCATTGTACTGGCAACTAAGCAGTGCAATGCCTACCCAAGTAGTGCAATACCCCTGAGCAACAAGCTCGACCACGGACAAGGGAACTCCCTCAATTCCGCATGCAATTCCAACTTAGCCCGACCCCACACCAACGCAGAATCCGCAGAATTCCAACGATCACACTTCAAACCATGAAACACATCCGAGGGAATTGCATGCGAAATTGATGAGGCGGTGGCGGGGCCTGGCCGAGCACACCAGAACCACAAGCGCCGCCGGTGTGGAGGGCGCCGGAGGGATCTGCCGCGGTGCCGGTGGGCGGCGGCGGGGCCTGGCCGGGCTTCGAGCCGACGCGCCGAGCGAAGCTCGCGGCGCGGACGGCTCGCGGGCGGGCCACCGCCCACCGGCACACACAGCGGCTGGGCCATCCGGCGCCCGGAACACCCGCGGCGCCACAAGCAACCACGCAACGCAAACGCGCGGCAGCCCACCGGGCCGCCGCGCGTTCACGCAACTAGTTCACACACTCGACACAGTCGAGAGGCCGAGCACTCAGCGCAGGCGAGAAGCCACCACCTCGGCGACCTGGACCGCGTTCAGGGCAGCGCCCTTGCGCAGGTTGTCGCCGGAGACGACCAGGACGAGGCCACGCTTGCCGTCGACCGCCTGATCCTGGCGGATGCGGCCCACGAGGACCTCGTCGCGGCCGGCGGCCTCGAGCGGGGTCGGGACGTCGACGACGCGCACGCCGGGAGCGTCGGCCAGCAGGGCACGGGCCTGGTCGGGCGTGATGTCGCCGGCGAACTCGGCGTGGATGGTGAGGGTGTGGCCGGTGTAGACGGGGACGCGCACGCAGGTGCCGGACACTGCGAGGTCGGGGGTGTGCAGGATGCGGCGCGATTCGTTGCGCAGCTTCTGCTCCTCGTCGGTCTCTTCGGAGCCGTCGTCGACGATCGAGCCGGCGAGCGGCACGACGTCGAAGGCGATGGGCGCGACGTACACGCCGGGCTCGGGCAGGGTGACGGCGCGGCCGTCAAGGGCCAGCGCTGCCAGGTCTTGCGCAGCACCGGCCTCGATCTGGCCGGTCAGCTCGGCGACGCCCGCGCGGCCCGACCCGGAAACGGCCTGGTAGGAGGAGACGAAGAGACGCGTCAGACCACCCGCAGCGTCCACGAGGGGCTTCAGGACGGGCATGGCGGCCATGGTGGTGCAGTTGGGGTTCGCGATGATGCCCTTGGGGCGGTTGTCGACGTCGTCGGGGTTGACCTCGGAGACGACGAGCGGGACCTCGGGGTCCTTGCGCCACGCGGAGGAGTTGTCGACGACGACCGCGCCGGCGGCCGCGAACTTGGGGGCGTACTCGCGCGAGGCGGTGGCACCCGCGGAGAACACGGCAATGTCAATGCCCGAGTAGTCGGCCGTCGCCACGTCCTCGACGACGATGTCCTGCCCCTTCCAAGGCAGGGTGGTGCCCGCGGAGCGCGCGGACGAGAAGAAGCGAATCGTCTCGACCGGGAAGCCCCGCTCCTCCAGCAGGGTGCGCATGACGCGACCGACCTGGCCGGTGGCGCCGACGACGGCGACATTGAATCCACTCATGGTGTTCTCCTTGTGTTGGTGCGCGCGCCCATACGACGGGGCGAACGCTGGGTGAAATCTATGGGGACGAGGCCGGGGCACCCTCTCGGGAGCACCGGAACCGCGCGGACTCGCAGAGCCCGGCCCGGGCCTCGTCGATGAACGATCAGCGGCCGGTGCCGCCGTAGACGACGGCCTCGGTTTCGGAGGCGTCGAGGCCGAAGGCGGTATGGACCGCCTTCACGGCGCGGTCGAGGTCCTCGAGGCGGGTGACGACGGAGATGCGGATCTCGGAGGTGGAGATCAGGTCGATGTTGATGCCCGCGTCGGACAGGGCGGAGAAGAGGCGCGCGGAGACGCCGGGGTTGGTGCGCATGCCGACGCCGACGAGGCTGAGCTTGCCGATGTTGGGGTTGTAGCGCAGCTCGTTGAAGCCGATCTCGTCGCGGTGGGCCTCGAGAGCGTCGAGGGCCTTCTGCGCGTCGCCTTCGGGCAGGGTAAAGGTGATGTTGGCCTTGGTGGGGTCGGAGATCGGCAGGTTCTGGACGATCATGTCGATGTTGGCGCCGACCTCGGCGACGACGGCGAAGACGCGGGCGGCGACGCCGGGGCTGTTCGGCACGTCGGTGACGGTGATCTTGTCCTGCGAGCGGTCGTGAGCGATGCCGGAGATGACGGGCTTTTCCATGGCGTTTTCCTCTGGGGACTTCAGGGCGGCGTCGGGCACGAGGCCCTTGAGTTCGGGGTTTGCGGGGGCGTCGGAGATCCAGGTGCCGTTCTTTTCGGAGAACGAGGAGCGCACGTGCAGGGGAACCCCGTAGCGGCGCGCGAATTCGACGGCGCGCAGGTGGAGGATCTTGGCGCCGTGCGCGGCCATTTCCAGGGTTTCTTCCTGGGTGAGGGTGCGCAGGCGGTGGGCCTTGGGGACGATGCGCGGGTCGGCGGAGAAGAGGCCGTCGACGTCCGTGTAGATTTCGCACACGTCGGCGTGGAGGGCTGCGGCGAGGGCGACGGCGGTCGTGTCGGAGCCTCCGCGGCCGAGCGTGGTCACGTCGTCGTCCTTGGAGATGCCCTGGAAGCCGGCGACGATGGCGACCTGGCCGTCCTTGATGGCGCGGGCGACGCGCTCGGGGACCATGCCGATGATTTGGGCGGCGCCGAAGTGGCTGTCGGTCTTGATGCCCGCCTGGGCGCCTGTGTAGGCGCGGGCTTCGACGCCGAGTTCGTTGACGGCCATCGCCAGCAGGGCCATGGAGATGCGTTCGCCGGCGGACAGGAGGATGTCCATCTCGCGCTCGGGCGGGTTGTCGGTGAGTGCCGCGGCCGAGTCGAGGAGGTCGTCCGTCGTGTCGCCCATCGCCGATACGACGACGACGACGCGGTGTCCCGCGTTGTGCGTGTCCACGATGCGCTGGGCGACGCGCTTCATGGCTTCGGTGTCGGCGACGGAAGAACCGCCGTACTTTTGCACGATCAGTGCCACTGGACCCTCATTTCTATCGGTATATGCAGGTCTGCACGTATTCGGGCGGCACACGCCGCCGTTTCAATCCTACGGCGCTCGTGCGATCCCGCTGGGAACTTCCGGTATATGAACGGATAAACGGGGGTGACATTGAACGCGCGACTGCGAGCAGGCACACACAACGGACGAGGTCGGGGCCAGTCAGGCGGCTCGATTCCGTCTCGCGACTCTTCAGAAAGCGGCACGAGGCCGGGGCACGCTGGGCGGTACACACCCACTCGCACTCGCTTTACGCCGCGGGCAGTGTCACGTCGATGACGGTCCCCTTCTCGCTGTCAACCAGCCGCACCGCCCCGCCCATGACGCGCGCCAAGGACTCGACGATCGACATGCCCAGACCCGACGAGCCGTGCCCGTCGCGGGTGCGCGAGGAGTCGCCGCGCACGAAACGGTCAAACACGCGGTCGCGGATCTCGGCGGGGATACCCGGCCCGTCATCCGCAACGCGGATCGTCACCATCGGCGAGGCCTGGGCGCCCTCCGCTTTTCCCTGCCCCTTCGCGCAGCCGCGGGCGCGCACGCAAGCGGCCACGGCCTCGTCGTCGCTCCGGGTCAGCGAGACGACGACGCGGGTTCCCGCGGGCGTGTGTACGCGGGCGTTGGCGAGGAGGTTCGTGAGGATCTGGCGCAGCGCGGCCTCGTCGCCGAGGACGGGTACGTCCGCGGCCTCGCCGAGCTCCCACGCATGGTCGGGGGCGACCACGTGGGCGTCTGACAGGGCGTCCAGTATCAGCGGGATAACGTCGATTGTGTCCCGTTTGAGCGTTCTGTTTCCGTCCAGGCGCGCCAGGGTCAGCATCTCCTCCACGAGGGACGCCATGCGCGCCCCCTCCGAGGAGATGCGCTCGAGGGCCTGGGTGCGGGAGGCCTCGTCAATGTCGCGGCGCGCGAGCTGCGCGTAGCCCTGCACGGAGGCGAGCGGCGTGCGCAGTTCATGGGAGGCGTCGGCGACGAACTGACGCAGCTTTGCTTCGCTGCGGGCGCGGCGCTCCATGCCGTCTTCGACCGCGTCGATCATCGAGTTGAGGGCACCCGCGACGTCGGCGACCTCCACGGGGCCCGAGGTCGCCTCCTCGCCGACGCGTGCCAGTTCCTCGGCATCGTCGGCCAGATCGCGGCTCGCAATGTCAGCGGCTGCTGCACGCACAACGCCGAGGGGACGCAGCTCGCGACGCACCCACGCCCGACCGGCGAACCCGGCGGCAATCGCGACGACGAGGGACAGGCCGACCTCGACCGCGACAAGCATCAGGACCACGTCATCGACTCTGTCCATCTGCACGCCGACGAGAACGGTCTTGTCATCGACGACCTGGGAAGTCACTCGGAACGTACCCAACTCTTTAAGGTGCACAGTGTGTGGGGCGCCATCGGTGGGCACATGCGCCAGGATCTCCAACGCGGGCTCATTCAGGTAGGTCACCGAGAAGTTGGAGACAACCGCACCGGCCGCCTGCCCATCCTCGCTCACGTACTGGAGGGTGCCCTCGGCGATGCCGGAACCGCCAAACCCCGGCCCCTTGGGCCCGCCGGGGACGACCGGCCCGCCGGGGCGCGGCGCCCCAGAGGGCTGTGCGGGCGGGCGGGCGGCGTCGTCGTCATCGTCGTCGCTCTCCCCGTACTCCTCGTCCTCGCCATCCTCCGGCGCGTCCTCGACATCCAGGTGTTCGCCCGCGCGCTGGGAGAGGCGGTGCAGCTCGGAGTCCACGTTGGCCAGCATCCACGAACGCATGACCAGCGTGGAGGCCGCCACCATGACAATGAGGGCAAGCGCGACGCAGGCGGCGAGCGCGCGCGACAGGCGCCCGGCGAGGGAGGGCCGACGCTTCACTGGGGTTCCCGCATGATGTAGCCGGCCCCGCGCACCGTGCGGATGAGGGCCGGGCGATCGGCGTCGATCTTCTTGCGCAGGTAGGAGATGTAGAGTTCCACGACGTTCACCTGGCCGCCGAAGTCGTAGCTCCACACGGCGTCCAGAATCTTCTGCTTCGACAGCACAATTCCAACGTTTTCCATGAGATACCGGAGCAACTCGAACTCAGTGTTCGTTAACGTGATGTCTTCCCCGCCACGGCGCACATCGTGCGACTCCAGATCGAGGGTCAGGTCGGCGACTGTGAGGACGGGCGACACACTCTGCTGGGTCCGCCCCGCGCGGCGCAGCAGCGCCTCGACGCGGGCCGCGACCTCGTCCAGATCGAAGGGCTTGGTCACGTAGTCGTCCGCTCCCGCGCGCAGGCCCTGCACGCGATCCGCGACCGCATCGCGGGCGGTGAGGAAGAGGACGGGCAGCTCGGGGTCGCGGGCGCGCAGGCGCTCCAGCGTCTCCATTCCATCCATACGCGGCATCTGCACGTCGAGGATCACGACGTCGGGGTGGAAGCTCGCGGCCCTTGCCAGCGCGTCCAGCCCGTCCTTCGCCGTGTCCGTCTCCCAGCCTTCGTGCCGGAGCGCCTGCGCGAGCAGGTCCGCCAGCATCGCCTCGTCGTCGACCACAAGCACACGAGGTGTGCCGCCGCTCGTGTAGGTCACCATCATGGCCTCCTCATGTCTGGGGCGTTACCCCTCCGATTGTGTCACACGTGCGTCAGTCGGTGAAGGCGTGTCGACACGCTTGGCGGCACACATCGCACGTCAGGCCCGCTCGGGGGCCGCCCAGCCGGGTGCTATGCGCACCGACACGCGCGAGGCAGCCACGGCCTCGTTGATGAAGGCTCAGAGGCGGCGGCGCCCCTCGAGCGCGCGACCCAGCGTCACCGAGTCCGCGTACTCCAGGTCGCCGCCCATGGGCAGGCCCATCG
>CABKMZ010000069.1 GCA_902373545.1 uncultured Actinomyces sp.
GGAGTTAACCGGCCGCCCGCCCCGCCTTCGTCGGTGCAGGTCAGAAGACTCAGCGGTAGTTCACGAACTGGAGTGCGACGTCCAGTTCCTCACCCTTGGGGCCCTTGAGGAGGGCGATGACGGCCTGCAGGTCGTCTCGGGACTTGGAGGAAACGCGAAGTTCGTCACCCTGAATCTGGGCTTTGACGCCCTTGGGACCTTCCTCGCGGATCAGTTTCGAGATTTTCTTCGCCGTGTCCTGGGGGATGCCCTCCTTGAGGGGGCAGACCAGCTTGAAGAGCTTGCCGGAGGCCTTGGGCTCGCGGTCCTTGTAGTCGAGGACCTTCAGGGACAGTCCGCGGCGGATGAGTTTGGACTGCAGGACGTCGAGGATTGCCATGACGCGGGACGCGGAGTTCGCCTCCATGGCGATCGTGTCCCCGCTGAGGGTGATGGCGGCGTCGACGCCGCGGAAGTCGTAGCGGTTGGCGATCTCCTTGGCGGTCTGGTTGACGGCGTTGTCGACCTCCTGGCGGTCAAGCTTGGAGACAACGTCGAAGGAGGAGTCTGCCATGAGGGGCACCTTTCGTTGGAATTCCGCCAATCAAAGTTTCGATTGGCGCTCGGGATCATTTTAATGCTATTCTTTCACGGCACCGCGAGAGCGGCGCAAAGGCAGGTTACCAAAGCGGCCAAATGGATCTGACTGTAAATCAGACGCTTCGTGCTTCGGGGGTTCGAATCCCTCACCTGCCACCACTCGCTGGTTTCAGCGAGTACGCCTGTGAGGTGCTTCTCAGGTTCCGGGTTTGCTTCGGCGGTCGGAGTTGAGGTAAGCTTCTCGGCGTTGCCCCGATAGCTCAGTAGGCAGAGCGTCTCCATGGTAAGGAGAAGGTCAAGGGTTCGATTCCCTTTCGGGGCTCCGGTCGCGGATTCTTCCGCTTCCGGCGGCGGGGTAGCTCAGCTGGTCAGAGCGCACGACTCATAATCGTGAGGTCGCGGGTTCGAGCCCCGCCCCCGCTACCAACTCTTTATTCGACAGGTCGCAGGAGCGACGAAACAAAGCGAGGGAAACAACCGTGGCAAGCAAGTCCCAGGACGTTCGCCCCAAGATCACTCTGGCCTGCTCGGAGTGCAAGGAGCGCAACTACATCACCAAGAAGAACCGTCGTAACACGCCGGATCGTCTCGAACTGGCGAAGTACTGCCCGCGCTGCCACAAGTCGACGGCGCACCGCGAGACCCGCTGACGGTTTCACAGTAAGAGCCCCGAGGAACGAAAAGTTCCCCGGGGCTTTTCTGTGTATGCGTCGTCACTCGTGTATGCCGTCCGCATGAGTGAGAGCTATGACACATGATGTCGGGTGGGTGTCCGCCAGATCGTTGCACCGATCGGTGCAGGTGAGGCGCGGATTCCCGCCCTTGTGAGGCTCCATGATGAGCGTCTCATTCTCTTCTTCGACGAGCGGCCCGCCCCGGCCTCGGGCACGGGAGCTGACTTCAACGGGCTGTCCATGGCCTCGGACCTGCCGAATCCGAACCGAATCCGAACCGAATCCGCTGGATGGAGCGCGATGGGCGCGGTGGCTGGTCGGATCCGCGCGCGTCGTCGTCGGCCTGGGGGAGGGTGCCTTCGGGTACTCCGACTGTCAGCTGTTGGGGGCCGAGGCCGTGGTCGTCTTTGAGCGCGAGCGTGGCCTATGGGAGGTGTCGTGTTTCCCGGAGCGGTGCTCAGCGTGGGCCCCGGCGCGCAGTTCAAAGTTCATCGCCGCGCGGGCCGGGGCTCTTGGTCAGCGGCCTTCGATGATGGCCATGAGGGGTTCGTAGTGGGCGTCGACTGCTGCGGCGTACGCCTCCACGTCCCCGGCCTCGCACGCGCGCAGGATCGCGGCGTGCGCCTCGGCGGTGTCCTCCATCTCCTCGCGCGAGGCTGTGGCCAGCTGAGGGGTCACGCTCTGGTGAACCAGCCACATGGCGGCGACGAGCTGGTGCATGAGCGGATTCTTCAGGTAGGCCAGCAGCCCGGAGTGGAAGGCGATGTCCTGGTCGAAGTAGGTCTCGCCGGAGTGGGCGTGGTCGGTCATCGTGTTGACCAGCTCCCACAGTTCCGGGTTGGATGTGCCCTTCATGGCTTGGGTGAGTGGCAGCGCGATCCCGAGGTCGAGGGCGTGGCGGGTTTCGACGATCGAGTGCAGGGACTGCACGCCGTTGATGTCGTCGAGGGCCGCGCGCAGCACGAGGGTTTCGACCAGGGGCTGCAGCGACATGTCTCCGACGTAGGAGCCCGATCCCTGGCGGACCGTGACGATGTCGAGGGCCTGGAGTTTGCGCAGTGCCTCACGAACCGAAGAGCGTGAGACTCCGAGGTCGGCGCACAGCGCGGATTCGGTGGGCAGGTGGTCCCCGGGGCGCAGCCCGTGGCGCAGGATGTAGGACTTGATCGCGTCCATCGTGACGGAGGATCGCGTATCAATGTGCGCTGGTGCCGCCCGGTTTGCGTCGGTGGATCCGGGTACTTGTGCTGTAATCTCTTGCACAGATTTGTCTGACAACATAAGCTAAGTATAGCGAGCGGAACAAAAAAAGATCCGCACGTTCCATTTCTCGAAGATGAGGAGCGAGAGCATGCTGGAGGGGTCTGGGTTTTTCGGACCGTTTGTTGTGAGAGGGTTGTTCTGAGTAGTCCCGGCTGCTTGTGGCCGGGCAGAATGGATGACCATGAGGAAGTTCTCGAAGCACACGCCTGAGCAGATTGTCGTGAAGCTGGAGAAGGCCGAGGCGCTGCGAGGTGAGGGCATGAGTGTGGCCCAGGCCTGCCGCGTGCTGGGTATCAGCGAGGCGACGTTGTGTCGGTGGCGCCAGCGTTATGGGTCGATGAGTCGTCGTGAGGCCAAGGAGCTGCGTGAGTTGCGCGAGCAAAACGCGCGCCTCAAACAGTTGCTGGGCCAAGCCGAGCTGGAGAAGGCAGCGCTGCGAGAGTTGGCAGAGGGAAACTTCTAAGCCCGGCGCGGTCGTGGGCCTGCTGCTCGTGGCCTTCGCGCCGCACCACCTGTTCGCGGTCGCGGGCATCGCCCTGTGGGGCATCGGCTCGGCCCTCGGCTTTTCGCTGGGCATCTCCGCCCTGTCCGTCGATCCCGTGATGACGCCCGCGCGCGTATCGGTGCTCTCGACCGTCAACTACGGCGCGGCCCTCATCGGCCCGCCCCTCCTCGGCCTTATCGCCGACCACATCGGCTATCACCGAGCGCTCGCCTTCGTCGCCCTGCCGATCCTCCTCGCGATCGTCCTCGCCGGGCAGGTGCCCGACCGGCGTGGAACTAGGCGCACGGACCTGGTGTTTGGCGACTAGACAGGCCGCGTATCCGGCTTGTCCTTGCGCCTTTTTTCGGCGACTCGGTCGGTGTATCCTGGTGGGCAGGAACGCCTGTGACGTGGCGCTCAGTGTCGCTTCGATGAGAGAAGAATCATGGCGCGAATGATCGGATACCGTCGTTTCGGAGGCGTTGAGGTGCTCGAGGAAGGCGAGGTATCCCTTCCTGCGCCCGGTGAGGGGCAGGTGCTCGTGAAGGTGCGGGCCGCCGGCATCAACCCTGTTGACTACAAGCTCTTCGGTGGATTGACGAGGCCTCTCGAGGTCGTCCGCACCATCGTTCACCCTGCCCGTTGGTTCGCTCGCGGCAAGGAACGCCCGCTGCGAGGCGTCGGACAGGACTTCGCCGGTGTTGTGACCGCCGTCGGCCCGTCAGTGAACAACGTGTGCGTGGGCGACGAGGTTATCGGCCTCCTGCGCGCCGCTCCCTGGTCCGCTCGGGAATACGGGGCACTCGCGACGGACGTACTCACCTCGGCGACGAACGTTGTTCCCAAACCCGCCTCCGTCAGCTTCGAGGCCGCCGGTGGCCTGGGCGTGGCCGCGCAGACCGCGATGGGGGCGCTCCGCCGTGTGAAGGGCGGGGCGGGCGACGTCATCGTGGTCGCCGCAGCCGCCGGGGGAGTGGGAGGCCTCGTCACACAGCTCGCTCGTGCCCGCGGGGCGAGCGTCATCGGTATAGCCGGTCCCTCTAACGCCGACTACCTGCGGTCCCTTGGCGCGATCCCCGTGGCCTACGGCGAAAGCCTCGAACAGCAGATCCGGGACGCAGCCCCTTCACCCGTCACAGCCTTTATCGACTGCTTCGGTGGCTACACGTCGCTGGCCCACCGCCTCGGCGTCCCGGGAGAGCGCGTGGGCACTCT
The DNA here is from genome assembly GCA_902373545.1 of uncultured Actinomyces sp. Lineage (GTDB taxonomy): Bacteria > Actinomycetota > Actinomycetes > Actinomycetales > Actinomycetaceae > Pauljensenia. The sequence continues at coordinate 4,216 of CABKMZ010000069.1, forward strand.
CGTTCCAACTCCCGCGATCGCCCTGCGTCGCGCGCGCTTTACCGGCGGGCGAGACGGAAAAATCGCCGACATTGCAACAGTTGCGGGACTCATTGACCGCGGCACGGCGAACCTGACTATCGCGGGCACCTACCCGTTCGACGTGCAGCAAGTGCGCGCCGCGTACACGGAGCTCATGGGCGGCCACGTGCGTGGCAAGATCGTCATTACTATTCCCTGAACTCGTCACCGTGCCCTCCGGTGAACGCTCGGAAAACGGAGAAACTTGCCACGGCCTCGTGCCTCCGCCTGCCCACCTCTGCGTGCGCCGGATCGCAGGCTTACCACGGCCTCGTGCCGGTGCGTACCACCCGGCGCTCGCGGGGCCGAGGCCTGCCGGGGTTAGGCCGAACGCGCGCCGTGCGACTAGGCTTAGGGGCATGACGACCCTTGCTGATCTGACGACCCTGCGCGTGGGTGGCTCCATCGCCGAGTACGTGCGCGTTTCTACGACCGACTCCCTGGTGGAGGCCGTTCGCGCGGCCGACGCCTCGGGTGGACCGCTGCTCGTCGTGGGTGGCGGATCGAACCTGCTGGCCTCCGACGCGCCCTTTGAGGGCACGGTCGTGGACGTGCAGCCGTTCGGGGAGCTCGCCTCCATCATCGATGAGGGTCCTTCCGGGCCGGTGCTCGTGCGCGCCGGCGCGGGCACCGTCTGGGACGAGTTCGTCTCTTGGGCGCTGTCTCAAGGACTGTCCGGCGTCGAGGCCCTCTCCGGCATCCCCGGGACCGTCGGCGCGTCCCCCGTGCAGAACGTGGGTGCCTACGGCCACGAGGTTGCCGAAACCATCTCCTCGGTAGAGGCCTACGATCGTCTGACCGGCACCGTCGTGCGCCTGGCACCGGCTGAGCTCGGATTCGCCTACCGCTCCTCGGCGATCAAGCGCAGCGTCGGCGAGGTGGGCCTGAATGGCCGCCCGTGGGGCCCGACCGGCCGCTGGGTGGTCCTATCCGTGGACTTCCGTTTGGAGCGCTCGCCCCTGAGTGCCCCCGTCATGTACTCCGAGCTCGCCCGGCGCCTGGGCGTCGAGGCCGGGGAGCGCGCCGACGCGTCCCTGGTGCGTTCGACCGTCCTGGAGCTGCGCCGCGGCAAGGGCATGGTCCTCGACCCCGCCGATCATGACACGTGGAGCGCCGGCTCTTTCTTCACGAACCCGATCCTGCCCGAGGCCGTGGCCGCGTCCCTGCCCGAGGGTGCGCCACGCTTCGGCGCGGGGGAGGGCCTCGTCAAGACGAGCGCCGCCTGGCTCATCGACCACGCGGGCTGCGGCAAGGGCTTCCACCTGCCCGAGGCCGGGGACCCTCCGCGCGCGTCCCTGTCCACCAAGCACGTGCTGGCCCTGACGAACCGCGGCGGCGCGAGCAGTGCCGACATCGAGGCCCTGGCCCGCGCCGTGCGCGAGCGGGTGAATGACGCGTTTGGCGTCACCCTGGTGCCCGAGCCGGTCACGGTCGGCATCGCCTGGTAGCGGGTGCGCGGAGGGGCAGCCGTGAAAGAGTACGTGGAGGGCCTGGAACGAGAGTTTTCGGCCATAGAGCGGGGTTTCTTGCACGAGCAGCGCCGTGCCCGCTCCGACTACGGTTCCTTCGACCGTGAACAGGCGCTGCGCGTGGCATACCTGGCGTACCGCTCCGAGGTCTATCAGGTGCGCATGTACGCGGCTTTTCTGCTGGGGCACCTGTCGCAGGATCCGCAGGTTCTCGCTTTCCTGCGCGACGAAGTCTCAGAGGATTCCAATTGGAGAGTCCAAGAGGTCCTCGCGAAGGCCGTCGACGAGTCCTGCGCTGTCAAGGGGTATGAAGAGGCGCTTCCCGTCATCGACGAGTGGCTGAGCGATCCACGGCCCAACGTGCGCAGAGCCGTCACGGAAGGTCTGAGGATCTGGACCAGCCGACCGTACTTTCGCGACAATCCACAAGAGGCTATTCGGAGGCTCGCGGTCCTGCGCTCCGATGCGAGCGCATATGTTCGAAAGTCGGTGGGAAACGCGCTGCAGGACATCAGCAAGAAATACCCGGAGCTGATCGCAGTCGAACTGGGGACGTGGAACCTGGAGACGAAGGAAGTCTTGCAGGTGTATCGCCTGGCTTCGAAGGTTATCGAACGCGGATAGCTTGGCGCGATGCGGATAGGTTATTCGCTTGCGGATAGCTTAATAACCTATCCGCATGTCCACTACCTATCCGCATGTTCGTAACCTATCCGCGTGCGAGCTGTCCGTGGTGGCGGACATGGCTATGGCGCGGTTGGGCTGGCCTGCGCTCGCGGATCCGTTACGCGGATAGAGTGCCGCTATACGGATAGGTTGTCACGATGCGGATAGGTTATTCGCATCCGGATAGGTTAATAACCTATCCATATCTTCGTAACCTATCCGCGTGTTCGTAACCTATCCACGTGCGAGCCGTTGGCCGCCGAGGTGGTGTCGGCAGTCGCTGTGTGCTGGTGAGGATGGCCCTCACCGGCAATCTGCCCAAAGTGCAGACCACCTCGGCCGCAATGACTGTATTTGGTGGTTTGAGCAGAGGTGGTCTGCGTTTTGAGCACCGCTGCGGCTGTGGGCCACGGGGACCGGGCAACGGCTGTGTTTGCATCCTCCCGTAAATCCTGTCGATACCGTCGATACCGCAGGTGCCGCTGAGACCTCCCCAAATTTCGCACGTAATTCCCCAACGTGTTTCCTGGATCACGCCTTGAAAACCGCGGAATATCAACGTTTCGATTTCAAAGTTTGAAAGAGGTGTGGGGGAATTACGTGCGAGATTGTCGGGGAACTGTGTGGAATCGTGTGAGTGTTGAGGCCGATCTGGCCTGCGCTCGCGGATCCGTTACGCGGATAGAGTGCCGCTATGCGGATAGGTTGTCATGATCTGGATAGGTTAATAACCTATCCGCGTGTTCGCAACCTATCCGCGTGAGGCCGCGGAGCGCAAGCGCTCGATCATGTCGGGCACGTTGCGGGTGACGGCCGTCCACAGGAGCTGGTCGTCCATGCTCTGGTACCCCGAGTGTGCCGCGATGTTGCGGGTCGTGCGCAGGGCGCGCTTCTCAGAGGAAGACAGTGCATCCATGTAGGACGCGTACTCCTCGCGCTCCAGGAATGCGGCCAGACGGATGATTACCATGCACGCGGAGTCGTACTCTGGGCAATCGGCGCTGAAAGCCTCTGCGGGGACAGCGGCAACCCGCTCGATGCGGTGGGTGATGACGTCCAGTTCGTGCAGGAAGTTCTCAGTGTCGAAACTGGGCGCGTGTCTGCGCGCCACTCGCGGCCGAGGGGTGAAGGGAGCCGACTCGCTCATAGTGCCACGGCCTCGTCAACGGCAGTTCGCAGTGCCTCGGGTACGTGCGTGTCCGCGTGAACCTCCGTCGGGAAGCCGGTGAGCTCGCACGCGAACGATGCGATGTCCGCCAACTCGAACAGCGATAGCTCGCGGGTGGGCGTGCCGATCAGGTCAATGTCTGACTCGAATCCGTCTGTTCCCCGGGCAACCGAGCCGAAGACGCGGAGGGAACCGAGGCCTCGTTCCTGGGCGTAGCTGCTGATCGCGGGCGCGTAGCGGGCGAGCGGCACAGAGGGGCGGTAGTCGGCGACGCGGAGGATGCGTTCGAGCAGTTCGGCGGAGACTGCGCGCCTGCCGGACTCGATCTGCGCGAGCGTCGACTGGCTCATCCCGGTCATCGCCGCCAGCTCGGCCTGCGTGAGGGACGCGTCCTGACGTGCAGCGCGCACGAGGGACGGCGCATCGTCACGACGAAACCGGCTCATGTCTCCATGATAGTGCACGCGTGCACTATTGGTGAAGTGGTCGTCGGTAGGTACGAGGCCGGGGTCTGTGGTCGTCCCGAGGTGGCCGACTCGGGTGATCGGACGGGAAAGAAACAACCGGACTGAGAGAGGGATCCCTACATTTCGCACGTAATTCCCCGAAGCGTGTTCTGGGACACACCTTGAAAACCGCGGAATATCAACGATCCGATTTCAAAGTTTGAAATAGGCGTGGGGGAATTACGTGCGAGATTGTCGGGGAACTGTGTGGAATCGCGTGAGTGTTGAGGCCGATCTTGCCTGTGCTCGCGGATCCGTTAGTCGGATAGGTTGTCACGATCCGGATAGGTTATGCGCATCCGGATAGCTTAATAACCTATCCATATCTTCGTAACCTATCCGCGTGTTCGTAACCTATCCGCGTGCGCGCTCTCGGCCGCCGTGGTGGTGTCGGCAGTCGCTATGTGCTGGTGAGGATGGTCCTCACTGGCAATCTGCCCAAAGTGCAGACCATCTCGGCCATAATGGCTGTATTTTGGTGGTTTGAGCAGAGGTGGTCTGCAGTGTGGGCACCGCTGCGGCTGTGGGCCACGGGTGACCGGGCAACGACTGTGTTTGCATCCTCCCGTCGCTTCCGTAAATCCCGTCGATACCGCAGGTGCCGCGTGTGCCGCTGAGACCTCCCCAAATTTCGCACGTAATTCCCCAACGTGTTTCCTGGATCACGCCTTGAAAACCGCGGAATATCAACGATCCGATTTCAAAGTTTGAAAGAGGCGTGGGGGAATTACGTGCGACATTTTTGGGTAAACGTGCCGAATCGTGAGAATCGTGAGAATCGTGAGAATCGTGAGGGTGGTGAGAAACAGCTGCTGCGCGCTGCCTCGCGTGACAACCGTTGTTGCTCGCGCGCGCGGGCAGCGCCCAATGACACGCGAGTATCTGGGTCCCGCTGACGTTGTTGCTCGCGCGCGGGCAACGCCTCACAGATCAGGTGCGCACCCCACACAGGCACTACGCCGCGGGCACCCCGAGACAGTCCTACGCAGCGGGCGCCGCCAGCCAGGCGTCGATATCGGCCTTCCAGGCCGCCTTGCGCGAGGGGGAGGCCAGTGACGCGTTGATCGACGAACGTGCCAGAGACGCCAAGGCTTCGTCGGACAGTCCAAACACGTCGCGCGCGACCTCGTACTGGGCGACCAGGCGCGAACGGAAGAGCAGAGGGTCGTCGGCAGCCAGCGCAACGGTAGCCCCCGCAGACAACAGAGTCGGCAGCGGTACCTGCGAAAAGTCCGTGTACACGCCCAGGTGGACGTTCGACGTGGGGCACACCTCCAGGGCGATGCCCGCATCCACGACGGCCTTCAGCAGATCCGGGTCCTCGCTCGTGCGCACCCCGTGCCCGAGGCGGGCGGGTGCCAAAGCGGAGACAACCTCGCGCACGGAGGAAGGGCCCAGGAGCTCGCCGCCGTGCGGAACGCCCACGAGCCCGGCGCGGCGCGCGATGCGGAACGCAGGGGCAAAAGAAGCCGTCGACCCCACGCGCTCGTCGTTCGATAGACCAAAACCCACGACGTCGCCGGGGCCGTCGCCCGCGAACGAGGCGGCCAGGCGCGCGAGGGTGCGCGCGTCCAAGGGATGCTTCATGCGCGAGGCCGCGACGATCACACCGATGTCGACGCCGGTATCGCGCGAGGCGGAGCGGGCCTCGTCGATGATGATCTCGAGCGCGGGGGTGATGCCGCCGACGTAGGGCGCATAGCTGGTCGGGTCGGCCTGAATCTCCATGCGCACGGAGCCTTCGGCGGCGTCGTCCTCTGCGGCCTCGCGGATGAGGCGGCGCATCGCGGCCTCGGAGCGCACGAGGTGACGCGCGGAGTCGTAGGCGCGCTGGAAACGGAACCATCCGCGCCCGTCGGCCGGCATCGATGCCGCGTCGACGTGCAGCAGGTTCGGGGGCAGGCGCACGCCCTGTGTGCGTGCCATGTCCACCATCGTTGAGGGGCGCATGGCTCCCGTGAAATGCAGGTGCAGGTGAGCTTTGGGCAGGGTCGACAGGTCGCGCCTGCCCGCAGGCGTGGGGCGCGGCGCCGTCAGGTTGGGGACAGCGGGCGCGTCCACGGCCTAGTGCTCCCCGAGCCAGCTGATGATGTCGCGGATCAGGCCGGGGCCTTCGGGCTCGTTGAGCAGCTCGTGGTAGGCACCGTCGACGATGCGCAGGTGCACGTCCGCGTCGGGGTGAGCGCCGCGGGCGGCGCGCACGAAGTCGCGCGAGCCGCGCAGGTCAACCATGAGGTCCCCGGATCCGTGCATGACCAGGGTCGGGGTGTGCAGGCGGTCGGCGCGCCGCAGCACCTCCTCGCCCTGGAGGATCGAGGTCAGGCCCGTCAGGATCGGCACGCCGCCCTTGTAGGTGAGCGGGTCGGCGTCGAAGTCGCGCTGGACCTGCGGGTCGCGCGACAGGGGAGAGACCTCCATCTCGGAGGCTCCCTTCGCCACGACGAGGCCGGGGCTGATTCGCGCGATCGGCAGGAGTGCGCGGGCACGGGAGGGGGCGACGTGGGGG
>CABKMZ010000070.1 GCA_902373545.1 uncultured Actinomyces sp.
CCGACCGGAACACGCGCGAGAAGGCGCCGTTGACGCCTCTCTCGACGGCGCTCTCAAAGCGGTCGAAGATACTCATAATCGTGCACTCCTCATTCCCCCGCGCCTTGTGCGCGACGTGCGGACTGTGTGGAAGCTATGCGCTCCCTGTCCCAGTCTAACTGTCGCGGGTGGTCGTGGGGTTGTAAGTGTCGGGATGTTCGCGATCGGCTATTGCTCGGTGTTATTCGCGAGATGCCCGTTATGTCGGGGAATACTCGCTCGTGATGCGCTTGTTGCACATGGTGCAGGTGGTGCATATGTGACAATAAGTGTGTGGGAGGTCATAGGGTATTCGGGTCTGATCGAGCGAGTGTCGCGACCTTGTTCTGTTTGAAGCGTGGTTGAAGTCTTTGTGGGGCGTGTCTGCGTGTGGTGTTGACAGGGTGGCCGCGCTATCGCTTGTGGCAGTGGAATTGTGAGGGTGGTCAGGATCCTTTGTGTCATTGTCGCCATGCGGTTAATTGTATGGAAAAGGTAAGGGTTAGAAATATTGAAAGGCTTGTCACAAACGTGCAGGTCGGGGGTAAAATGAGAGATGTGTCCACGTCTGGCGCACGATTATTAGATAATTGATAGGGTGAGTCAGTAACCATTGGCATCCTGGGGGGAACCATGAACGACATCACACCCATTCAGCACCGGTCTCGACCGGTGCGACGACCGCGCCGATATATCGGCCGCGCCCTGGCAGCAGGCCTCGTCGCCGCTGCGGCCGCCCTACCCGCGCTGACGGCCACCGTTGAGCCGACGCGCGCCGAGGCGCCGCTCGAAACGCCGGGCGCGATCACGACGTCCTTCAATCGCGCCGAGGGACGTATCGGTGCCACCGTCATCAACAACACTGAAGGAGATCGCACAACCTTCGTGCCCGACAACGGCTACTTCGGTGTCGTGCGCGGCCAGTCGCGCTACAACTCGAGCGACCCGAACCAGTCGTCGATCAAGCACACCAGCGGCACACAGGTTCAGCCGTGGCTGAAAGCATCTGTGGCTGAGAGTGGGGACTACTGGTCCTACATCGTTCGAGGCAAGCCCTACACAGCTACTGCTGAATACAGTCCGTACTACATCTCCGCCTCCACGACGAGTGCTCTGGGCTTCAAGCCCAACGATCCCGGAACGGTGACGCTGGGCGAGCCCTTCCTGATCGGGGCCGTGCGCCACAACAATTTCACGATTCTTACGTGGAACGGCTGGGTGCACTCTACCTTCGATGTGCGCATCGGAGACCTGGAGGAGTCCTTCCCCTTCGACCAGCAGGAAACCGACAACGACACGGAGACGACCGCGGTGCCCCGCGCCGGTGGTGCCTACGAGGAAACGACGTCCGTTCGTAACGGCTATGGCTGCTACCCCGGAGCTCCCTACAAGGCTCGCAAGCGCGGAGATAAGAGTAGGTGGTACTGCCATCGTCACGTCGGCGAGGGCAAGGGGAGTGTGGACATCTACAAGAAATCTGACGATCCCAACGATCGAAAGAAGTATCCCGACAGCAAGGGCGAGCCGGGCCAGACCCCCTTCTCTGACGACATCCTGACAATCCGTAAGACCACGTCTGAGAAGACCGTCATGATCAACGGGATGCCGCATCGCCTTTTCATCTACGGCTTCGTGCCCAACGCGGACGGCAACTGCCCCGCCCAGCCACCGGCGGGTGTGGAGCCGGTGGCGACGTTCGTCACGAAGGAGAACAGGTCGTCATTTGGTTGTATGTATGGCTCGTTCCAACAGGAACGCTACGTGCGCGTCGCCAAGGCGATCACGGAGGACTCTGAGGGCGTGGGCGGGACTATCCCTCCCTTCACCTTCACGACGCGGGCTGTCGATGGCTGGAGCGGCATGACCGGCACGCCGGATACGACGGTGGTGGCCGCCGATGGCTTCGTGGCTGACGGCTCCTTCTCGGAGTCGCAGCTCACCCCCACGGGCTACGGGGAGAACAGCTCCGCCACCTCCGGCTACAAAGCCTTCATCCCTGGCCAGTCGAAGTTCGTCATCGCCGAGACCGGCCCCGTCCTGCCCGGATTCTCTCCCAAGCCCGGCTACTTCGGCCCCACGTGGGAGACCAGCGAGCTGTCGGGCTCGCCGGTGTGGGCCATGACGGATGTGACCTGCCTGAACGGCGTGGGTGAGCGCGTGAACGTCACCCGCGATGCGACCACCGGCGGCGTGGACTTCTCGGAGGTTGCCCCGGCCTCGTCCGCCGCGGCACTGCCGATCACCTGCACCTTCACCAACCAGCTGCAATCCCCGAATCTGCGCCTGAAAAAGGAACTGGACGGCGTTGATGGCGCGACGACCGACGACATCACCGTCACCTACCGCATTACCGCGACCAACGATGGCAACGTGAAGGGCTCGACGGGCTGGGTGGTGGATCGCCCCGACTTCGCGCCGGGCCTGACCGTGCAATCCGCGCGCATCACCACCGAGCCGGAGGACATTGATCGGGTCCCCGAGCTGGCCCCGACCGAAAACTACGTCCTGACCGAGGGGACCGACATCGAGCCGGGCGCCTCCGTCACGTGGTTCATCCGCTTCCGCGTCGCGCGCGACAAGAGCGCCGAGGGCTACAAGGAAACGCTGCTCGAGTGCCGCACCGAAAACGAGCGCCTGACGCCCGGCATGGGCCTGTATAACGAGGTCTCCGGTCCCAAGGACCACGACGGCAGCGCCAACAACGAGGCCTGTGCGCCCGCTCGCCCGCGCTCGATCCGCGTCGAGAAGGCCGGAACACAGCCGGTCGGCACCCCGAACGACGACGGAACGTATCCGCTCGACGGCGCGGCCTTCGCGATCTACGACAACGCGGAGCTCAGCGGAACCCCGGTCAGCGTACTTGATGGTGGATCCAGCTTCGTGGTCTCGTCCCTGGAGAAGGGCGTCACCTACTGGCTCGTGGAGACCCGCGCGCCCGCAGGTCACGTCCTGCTGCCGCGCCCCGTTCCCTTCCATATCGAGGTTGGGACCGATGACGCGCGTTCGACCGTCGTCGTGGCCGACTACGGACCGGACCAAGGCTTCACCTCCGTGCGTGTCCTGCCCGCCGACGCTGATGCCAGCGGTGACGCCGCCCTGCCGGGTATCCGTGTCGTCGACACCCAGGTTGGCGAGCTGCCCAAGGCTGGCGCCGGTGGCATCTACCCCTACCTCGCGGTGGCCGCGGCCCTGGTCGGCCTGGCCGGCGGGTGCGGGATGCGCCGCAAGGAGTACGCGATGGCCAAGTAGTCACGGATCGTGATACCGCTCATCGGGGGTGTTCGCTACACGGCGGACACCCCCGTTGTTCTGCGGCTCTGCGGCTCCACGGCTCTGCGGCTCCACGGAGTGGTTCCTCAACAATGTCGCACGTAATTCCCTTGCGATTATTTCAAACATTGAAATCGGGTCGTTGGAATTGCAACGTTTGTGGGCTATGTCGAAAATTGACCGTGTTAAATTACGTGCGACTTTTGGGTGAGTAGCCGAGGAAAGGGGGCGCGTACGGACAACGCGGCCGGGCACACGACGCGGCCGGGCACACGATGTGGCCGCGTCGTGCGGCCGCGTCTTGCATACGCCAGATTCCTGCAGTCGTGGTCCCGTAGTTCCTCAACAATGTCGCACGTAATTCCCTTGCGATTATTTCAAACATTGAAATCGGGTCGTTGGAATTGCAACGTTTGTGGGCTATGTCGAAAAATGACCGTGTTAAATTACGTGCGACTTTTGGGTGAGTGCCCCAGGAAAGGGGAAGTGTACAGACAACGCGGCCGGGCGTACATGCGACACTGTCGTGCGCCCGCGTCTTGTGCCCGCCAGATTCCTGCAGTTGTGGTCCCGTAGTTCCTCAACAATGTCGCACGTAATTCCCTTGTGATTATTTCAAACATTGAAATCGGGTCGTTGGAATTGCAACGTTTGTGGGCTATGTCGAAAAATGACCGTGTTAAATTACGTGCGACTTTTGGGTGAGTGCCCCAGGAAAGGGGAAGTGTACAGACAACGCGGCCGGGCGTACATGCGACACTGTCGTGCGCCCGCGTCTTGTGCCCGCCAGATTCCTGCAGTTGTGGTCCCGTAGTTCCTCAACAATGTCGCACGTAATTCCCTTGTGATTATTTCAAACATTGAAATCGGGTCGTTGGAATTGCAACGTTTGTGGGCTATGTCGAAAAATGACCGTGTTAAATTACGTGCGACTTTTGGGTGGGGGACCCAGGAAAGGGAGCGCGCACAGACAACGCGGCCGGGCATACGACGCGGCCGGGCAGACAACGAGGCCGGGCGCGCGACACTGCCGGGCATACGATGCGGCCGGGCTGCATGCAGCCCGGCCGCGTGATAGCAGAATCAGAAGTCCCAGTCCTCGTCCTCGGTGTCCACGACCTCGCCCATCACGTAGGACGAGCCGGAACCCGAGAAGAAGTCGTGGTTCTCGTCCGCGTTGGGGCTTAGGGCCGCCAGGATCGCGGGGTTCACGTCGGTCGCGTCGTGCGGGAACAGGGCCTCGTACCCCAGGTTCATGAGCGCCTTGTTCGCGTTGTAGCGCAGGAACTTCTTGACGTCCTCGGTCAGGCCGAGCGGATCGTACAGGTCCTCCGTGTACTGCTCCTCGTTCTCGTAGAGCTCGTACAGCAGCGAGTACGTGTAGTCGCGCAGGTCGTCCTGGCGCTCCTGGCTCGACTCATTCACGGCCAGCTGGTACTTGTAGCCGATGTAGTAGCCGTGGACGGCCTCGTCGCGGATGATGAGGCGGATCAGGTCGGCCGTGTTCGTCAGCTTGGCGTGCGAGCTCCAGTACATGGGCGCGTAGAAGCCCGAGTAGAACAGGAAGGACTCGAGCATCGTCGAGGCGACCTTGCGCTTCTCCGGGTCGTCGCCGTCGTAGTACGACTTGATGATCTCGGCCTTCTTCTGCAGGGCCGCGTTCTCGTTGGACCAGCGGAAGGACTCGTTGATCTCCTCCGTGGACAGCAGGGTGGAGAAGATCGACGAGTAGGACTTGGCGTGCACCGACTCCATGAACGCAATGTTCGTGTAGACGGCCTCCTCGTGCGGGGTGCGCGCGTCCGGGATCAGCGACACCGCGCCGACCGTGCCCTGGAGCGTGTCCAGCAGGGTCAGGCCCGTGAACACGCGGTTCGTCATGAGCTGCTCGTCCTTGGTGAGGGTCTTCCAGCTCGGGAGGTCGTTGGAGAGCGGAATCTTCTCAGGCAGCCAGAAGTTACCCGTCAGGCGATCCCAGACCTCAAGGTCCTTGTCGTCTTGGATCTTGTTCCAGTTGATGGCCTCGAACACGGGCTCGGTCGCCATGGGGGCTCCTCTACGTACAGTGTCGGACGGACGAGGCCGGGGCGACCTCGCGTGCTCCCACCAGGATACCCGTGGGGTGAGGTGGGTGCTCTTAAGCGCCCGGCCGAGTCTCGTAGACACACTCACGGACGCGGATGGGTTGTTCGTGGACGCAGCCACGAGATGCCGGGTGGAGCGGTATCGTATCGGCCATGACGACGCCTACCTTTGCTGACGCTGATGCCGCGATTGCCGCCCGCGACTACCGGGCGGCCCTGAGTATCCTCGAGGCCATCGACGTCATCGGCGAGGACGCCTGCTACCGGCGCGACATCCAGGCCGCCGCCTGCGCCGACCGCCTCGGCCGCTACCCCCTGTGTGAGGAATACGCGACGCGCGCCCGCGCCTACGGGGATGACATGGCTGCGCCCTTCGCCCTCATGGCCCGGGCCCAGCGTCGACAGGGGCTGGTGGCCGACGCCGCGGCGGTGGCCTCGGCTGGTATACGCCTCCATCCCCAATCTCCCGAGATTGCCCGCGAGCTGACCTTGTGCCTCGTTGACCTCGGGCGCTACGAGGAGGCGCTGCCCGTCTCGCAGGTTGCCGTCAATAGCTTTGTGGACGACGTCGAGTTCCTGATGGCCTACGGCGCCCTGTGGGAGCCCATCGATCCTAACGTCGCACAGTGGGCGTTCCGTCGCGCCAAGGACAATGACCCGGACCTGGACGAAGCCAAGTTCGCCTTCGACTCCCTGTCCTGCCCCCTCAAGGGAGTGGTGCGCTCCTCCTACGCCATCGAGATGCAACCCGCCGTCTCCGCCGCCTACCGCACCATGCTGCGCCGCATCCGCGCCGTGCTGCCCAAAGGCGGGAAAGTCGCCGCTATCTCCGGCCTGTGCTGCCTACTCTTCGACCTGTTCGTCGCCCGATTCCTATTCCCCGGCGCCTACTGGGGGGTCTTCCTGCTGTACGTCGCCTCGGTCGTCAGTATTCGCGTCTACGTCGCTGTCCAGATCTCCACGTTCAACCGAACCTTGCCGCGAGGCGTGCGACTGTCCTTCATGCGCCTGTGGAGCCGATTCCCCGAGTTTTTTTCCAACGCCGTCACCTCGGTGTACATCGCCGCCATCGTCGGCTTCTTCCTCATATGCATCATGATCGGCATCGGGTAGGGTAGCCCACCGCCGCATTCGGGACGGAGATGAGGCGACCGCCCGTTAGGCTTGGGGGTATGACGAATCCCCTCATTGACTCCCTCACGGCCGTCGTTAGCGATCGACCGGGGGACGTCCCGCTGCGCCTGCACCTCGCTGAACTCCTGATCGCCGACGGGCGAGGCACCGACGCTGTTCCCCACCTCGGCGTCGTCCTCGCCTCCGAGCCGACCAACGAGCGCGCCGCCGCCCTCATGCGCTCGGCCCTGGGCGTTCCCGAGGCCCCCGCGCAGGTCGCTCCCACCGCCGAGGCCATGGCAGCCCCCGCCGCGACCCCTCAGCCCGCGCCCTCGCCGACCGCGCCCGCGCCCCAGAAGTCAGCACCGGCCTCGGGCAGCGGAGCCGACGAGGCCACCCCGGCCTCGTCGAACACACCCACCCAGGGAGGCGAGTCGCAGGACTTCGACTGGCGCAGCGCCGAGGAGCAGGTCGGCGGCCCCGCGCCCGCCTTCGTGGAGGGCACCGAACCCGTCTACAACGAGGCGCCGCCCGCCACCGAGGACGTGTGGGACGTCGAAATCGCCACCTCCACCCTGGCTGACGTCGGCGGCATGCAAGACGTCAAAGACCGCCTCAACATGGCGTTCCTGGCACCCCTGCGCAACCCCGAACTCCGCAGGCTCTACGGCAAGAGCCTCAAGGGCGGTCTCATGCTCTACGGCCCCCCGGGATGCGGCAAAACTTACATCGCGCGTGCGCTCGCAGGCGAGATTGGGGCGTCCTTCATCACCGTCACCCTCACCGACATTCTCGACCAGTTCATCGGCAACTCCGAAGCGAACCTCCACTCCCTGTTCGTCACCGCCCGCAAGCACGCGCCCGTCGTCCTCTTCCTCGATGAGATCGACGCCATCGGGCAGAAGCGCAGCCAATCCACCAGCGCCGCGTGGCGAGGCGTCACCAACCAGCTCCTCATGGAAATGGACGGCATCGGTGCCGACAACGAAGGACTGTTCATCCTGGCCGCCACGAACACGCCGTGGGACGTGGACCCCGCCCTGCGCAGGCCCGGGCGCTTCGACCGATCCGTCGCCGTCCTGCCGCCCGACGCGCCCGCGCGCCACTCGATCCTCTACCACTACCTGAAGGACAGGCCCATGGAGGGGATCGACCTGGGCGTCCTCGTGCGCCAGACCAACGGCTTCACCGGCGCGGACCTGGCCCACCTGGTCGACAGCGCCGCCGAGTTCGCCATGATGGACTCCCTGCGCACCGGCACCGTCCGCATGATGACCATGCAGGACTTTGCGAACGCCCTCAAGCAGGTGCGCCCCAGCGCGGGCCCGTGGTTCTCCTCGGCGCGCAACATTGTCGAGTACGGCAACCGTGACGGCCAATACGACGACCTGGCCGCCTACATGAAGGCCAACAAGCTGCTGTGAGTGCCCTTGCGGGCCTGGTACCTGCCCTTGAGAGAACACAATGATAGACGAAAGCTCCGCTCGCGAGCAGATTAAGCGCGCCCACGCGCTCATCGACCTTGGGCGACAGGAACAAGCCATCGAGCTCCTTGTCACGATCCCGCAGACAACCCCTCTTCTCGTTGCGGCCGTCAACTGCTTCCTCGCGGTCGCCTTCGCGGGAATGGGCAAGAGAGACGAGGCGTACGCCTGCGCGCGGCGAGCCCTCGAAGCAGAACCCAACAACGACACCGCGCTCTATTGGCTGGCCATCGTCGAGCCGGACGATGCGGCCGCCCTTCAGCACACGTCGCGCCTGATCGAACTCGATCCCGACTGGATCCCCTACCAGTCCCTCCACGCGATCAGCCTCTTGCGTAACGGTCGGATGGAAGAAGCCGAAGCCGTCGCGCGTGAAGCCGCGCGTCAAGCCCCGGAAGACGTCTACGTGCTGAGCAAACTCGGAGACGTCCTCCAGGAGCGGCGCTCCCCGGAAGCCGAAGAGGTCTACGCGCGCGTCCTCGAGATCGAACCCGACAACCTTCACGCGCGCAAGGCACTCGCCTGGATCAAGCAAAAGGACAACGCCGACGAGAGCGCCCGCCTCTATACCGACATCCTTGCCGCAGACCCCGACCAGGGTGATATTGCGCTCCAACTCAACTGGATGGTCTTCGGGAACATGCTCAGGGCGTGCGTGTACGTGCTCACTGGGTACGCTGTCGCGTGGCTCCTTGCCGGCCTGGTGTACGCTGTCGGCCTGCGCACGGTCGCCGTCGTGATCGGCCTGCTTGCTTCCCTCATCTTTGTTTCTCGCGTGGCCCGCTCATTCAAAGTGGACACCGCGAAGCTCGGCACAGCCCTCGGGATGAGCCCCCGCGCAGCCTTCATCAGGATCTACGAAAAGCTCCCGGTCAGCTCGATCATGGCGACACTGGCGACCATCATGATGATCCTGCCTCCGCTCATCTGGGCGGTCTTGGCGCTCGTTGGGAGGGCCTCGTCGTGGTGGGCGGCCGTGGGTCTCCCGATTCTCATCATGGCCTGCGGCTTGGGCCTGGCGCGCGCAGCCCTCCGGGTCGTTCGAACGTATCAGCGCTGACGGACGCGCAGCACAGTCCCCGCGCAAGACACACGCCAAGGTGTACACACACGCCCGCGCGGCCGCGGAACCCCGAAACCGGAGCGCCGTCAGCCGCGCGGGTCACGCATTGCTCGCCCAGGCCTCGTGGCCTGGCACCGATTACTTACGCGTTCGTCGAGCAGCTGCCCCGCCCCTCGCCCGCGAGCGTCGCCACGGTCGCAACCGCCTCCAGGGCCCCGAGAGCCAGCCCCTGCCTCGTGTGAGCGAGACGAACCCCCGCGGCGCGGCGGCGCTCACCGCGGCGGAACAGCCAGCGCTCCACGGCCACCGTCAGCACCGCCGAGCCCAGCGCCGCTCCCGCCAAGACCGCCAGCTCGCGCGGCTCCGCCTCCGTGACGCCGTCGAGCGGGTCGTCGGCCACCGGCGACCCCTTCGAGCAGTCCGTCTCGTCGTCGTAGGGCGGCAGCTCGCCGTCCTCGGGCATCATCGCCACGATCGACCAGCCGATCGCGCCCAGCAGACCCGTCTTGATGAGGCCGCGCAGCGGGCGAGAGCGCACGTAATCGGGCAGCGCGTACCAGGCGAGCGTTGCGCCCGCGCCGACGGCGAGGCCCACGGTGCGGGTCGGGTTGTCCTTAAACGGGCAGGAGCAGGGGCAAGAGTGAGACGAGGCCATAGCCAGTCCTTTCAGTCAGAATCCGCGGATACCGCGGGGGTCCACACCTGAGCGGATCAATCCGCGAGCAGGTCAAGCAGGTGAGAGACGACCGCGCCGCCCGAATAGGCGGAGCCGTCGTGCTGATACTCGTTCGTGATGTAGTGGCGGGCTCCGATCAGGTCACCCGTGTCCAGGGAGAACTCGCGCGGCACGAACATGTCGTCGTAGTACACGGCTGCCGCGACCGGCACCGTGTTCTGCGCCAGCACGTCCGGCAGATACACCGGGGCCGCCTCCGTCGTCGACGCGAGAATCTCCGCGACGCCCTTCAGCGGCGCCAAGCCCGGGTCCTCGTCGAACACGCGGCGCATGAAATGCTCGCCCGTCAGGTAGAAGGGCTCACTCTCGTCCAGCGGGTCCGCGTCCTTCGCGAAGCCCGGGACCTCCTCGGCCAGGCGATCCGCCGCCCACCCCGTCGCCGTGCCCACCAGGTCCGGGGTCGCGCACGCGTAGATGTACTCCTGGAACAGCCCGTAAATCGGTGCGACGTCCACCTGCGAGCCGATCGCCGCCAGGAACTGTGACGAGAGCCTGCGCTGGCCTCGAACCGACGTCCACGGGCCCTCGAGCAGGTAGTGCAGCTGATCCGTGTTGCCCTGGCCGCCCAGCATCATGC